>JAHDCE010000484.1 GCA_020630045.1 Saprospiraceae bacterium
TATGACGAATTGCATGAAGATGATATCACTATGGAAGAAATTCGTTTGGTAAGAATCAAATTCATGTCCGAACTGGGGAATTAATACCCCTAGAATATTTTAAATAAAAAATCATGTACGCAGATATTCAATTGGCCCGTGAAGTTTACGGGACGGAAGAACATGAAATGGTGAGACAATCCGCCATTGATTTCATTAAGAAAGACATTCTCCCCTATCATGAACAATGGGAAAAAGACGGAATGGTCAGTCGTGAATCCTGGTTGAAAGCCGGAGAACTCGGCTTCTTGTGTATGGATATGCCACCGGAATATGGTGGTAGCGGATTGGATTTTTCTTTCAGTGCGTTATTTATTGAAGAATTGGCAAAGGCCGGCTGCACCGGCCCGGGCTTTTTCCTCCATTCAGATATCGTAGCTCCGTACATTTTGAAATATGGAACTGAAGAACAAAAGAAAAAGTACCTGAGTAAAATGGCGACCGGAGAATGGATCGCCGCTATCGGTATGACGGAACCCGGTTGCGGGAGTGATTTGCAAGCCCTACAAACCAAGGCCGAGGACATGGGCGACTATTATTTGGTAAATGGTTCAAAAACGTTTATCACCAATGGTTATATGTCCGACTTCGCCATCGTAGCGGTGAAGACCAATTCAGGCACTGAACGAGAAGGCATCAGTCTTTTATTTATCGAATCCTCATTCGACGGATATACGAAAGGACAACCCTTCGAAAAAGTAGGCATGAAAGCCAATGATACTTGTGAACTGTTCTTCGAAGATGTCAAAGTTCCCAAAGAAAATTTGCTAGGCGAGGAAGGCCGAGGTTTCATTTACATGATGACCGAACTCGCCCGGGAACGACTCATCGTCGCTTTGATGGCTACCGGAGGAGCTGAAGGCTGCTTGGAAGAAACGATCAAATATACGCTAGAACGAAGGGCGTTCAAACAACCTATCGCGGGTTTTCAAAACACACAATTCAAGTTGGTGGAAATGGCGACCCAGCTACAAATGCACCAAACCTTTGTAGATCGTTGTACCGCTCTTCTCTGTGACCATAAACTCTCTGCCGAATTGGCATCTATGGCCAAATATTCTGCTAGTGACATGCATTTCAAACTAGCGGACGAGTGTATGCAATTATATGGTGGATATGGCTACATTTGGGAATATGGTGTCGCACGTCAATTCGCCGATTCTCGTGTTCCTAAGATATATGCAGGCACCAATGAAATCATGAAGGTCGTTATCGCTCGCGGTTTGCTCAAAGAGTATTTTGCTGAACTCAAAGCTAAAAGAAAGGCGAAGAGGGCGGTTCCTAGTTCTTAGAAAACCGAATGATTTATAAATACCCGAAACGGGTCGTGTAATTTTTCATTTACACGACCCGTTTTTTATTTCCATAAAGATAAATTTTAACACTGTCCACAAAATATTCCATGCCAAAATTCCATTTTCTCCCTAGCAATTCCTCCTAGGAATTCGTCAACTCTACAGATTCTATAACCAAGTAGTCATTCAAGTGGTATTATCCTAACCTACAAACCATTATGGTGTACCCGAAACCGAATGTGCTACTATCAAAATGTATCATGATGAAAAAATCAGCGATCGGATTATTAACTGTTTTCACTTTCGTTTTATGCACCGGATTTTCCTTGGGCAAAAAGAAAAAGATCAAAGTCCCCGAATGTTATGAATATATTCCTTCCGGTACATTGAATCTCGCCAAAGACGACAAGGTTTCTATCCGTGGATTTTACATGTCCACTGTCGAGGTTACCAATAAAGATTACAATGAGTTTTTGGCATCACTCGAGCAACAAGGTAAAACCGACCTTGCAGAAAAAGCCCGAATCGAAAAAGAAAGATGGCAACAAAAACCCGCCTACGGAGAACCCTTCGTAGAAACCTATTCCTCACATCCGGCTTATGCGGAATATCCGGTCGTGAACGTATCCCTGGAGGGAGCCAAACTCTTTTGCGAGTACATCACCGACCATTGGAACAAGAAGTATCCCCATCAAGCCTACGAACTGAAATTCAGACTACCGACTCGGGCCGAATGGAAGTTCGCAGCAAGAGCCGGAAGTGAACACGCTTATTATCCTTGGGGAGGATATTATCTGAGGAACAATAAAGGTCAGTTATTGGCAAATTTCAAAAGACACCACCCCGCTTCACTTAAATACGATCCGGAAAAACGCATTTATGAAATCGTAGATATTCCCGGTGCTTCAAGTCCGTTCAATGGTAAAATGTTGAATGACAACGCACATATTACCGCTCCTTCCGAATCTTTCGCCCCCAATCCGCATGGGATGTTTAATATGAGCGGCAATGTATCCGAGTTTTTGTTGGATGGAAGTACGATAGGTGGATCGTGGGGAAGTACGGCATATTATCTGCACATTGATGCAGAAGACGAATATCCGGAACTGAATGGCGAAGCGTCGAAATTCGTCGGATTCAGGCCTATCATTGAGATTCAAGCGAAAGGAACTTTAGATGATTAATTTTTTTGATAGAATACGAAATGTTATGAATTTCCTAGGGGAAAAGTCGGCAAATGACTTTTCCCCTATTTTTTGGGATGGGTTTAATCCCTACCTTTGTCGTCATGAAACAGTCATGTACTATTCCGGTCACTAAAACCGCAAAATA
Organism: Saprospiraceae bacterium; assembly: GCA_020630045.1. GTDB lineage: Bacteria > Bacteroidota > Bacteroidia > Chitinophagales > Saprospiraceae > JAHDCE01. Next base: position 2,667 of record JAHDCE010000484.1, read on the forward strand.
TTATACATTGGGAGAAATCGGCCCCAAAATTTCTCGTGTGATATTTGCCTTACATGGCTATGGCCAATCGGCCGATAGCTTTATACACAAATTCGAAGATGTATCGGATGAAAAAACCTTGGTCGTTTGTCCCGAAGGATTATCCCGTTTTTATTGGAATGGGTTCACAGGTGACGTCGTGGCTAGTTGGATGACCAAAAAAGACCGAGAGGATGACATCAAAGACAATATGGCTTATCTCGACCAATTGTATCATCACATCATATCCCAACTTGAGCCGAAACCCAATATTAGTGTCCTAGGATTTTCTCAAGGGTGCCCTACGGCTTCAAGGTGGTTGGCTCATTCTAAATTCGCTTGTAACAATTTGGTACTTTGGGGAGGACAGCTGGCTCATGATGTGGATTTTAAATCAGCGGAAAATTATTTCTCCGATATAAATTTGAAATTCGTTTACGGTGATGAAGATAAGTTCATCCAATATGGATATGTAGAGCGCCAACACGAATTGTCGAAGTCCAATAATTTGGAATTTGACACCCATATTTTTAATGGTAAACATGAAATAAACAGGAACACATTAAAAGAAGTATTCACTAAATTGTGGTCGGTTAAAAAATTGTTTTAATGAGTGATAAAAAATGGTCGGTAAAAACACCGATTGAGGTAAGATGGGGAGACATGGATGCTATGGGACATGTCAACAATACCATATATTTCAGGTATTTTGAATCCGCCAGAATTGATTATTTCAGAAAACTGGGCTTGATGGACAAATGGGACGAAGACGGCATCGGCCCGATTTTGGCGCACACTTCTTGTCAATTTATTTTACCGGTTTCTTATCCTGACAATTTGGTTATTTATACAAGGGTAAAAAAATTGGGAAACACTAGCATGATACATGAATATGAGGTACATTCCGAAAAGCTCGGACTAGCGGCGAAAGGCGATAGTGTTGTCGTTTATTTTGATTACAAAAACAATAAAAAAGTTCCTTTTTCAAATCAATTTAAACAAGCCATTGAAAATTTACAAAATATTGAATTATAGTTTCCCCTAACCATTAAGTACACTGTAAACAAAGTAAGTTAAAGAATTGAGAACAAGATTTTGTCATG
>JAHDCE010000485.1 GCA_020630045.1 Saprospiraceae bacterium
GAGAATAAAATCTCTAATTCTAGCTCTCATAAAAACAATTCGTAATAATGTCTATGGAACAAGAGCGACATTTTCCTTCTAGGAATCGTGGAATAAATTTTCGTTTTACGGTCGTTCTATCGGAAATGTCCGAAAGGCCATTGACAGGATTGAAGAATTGAAATAAGAAATTCAGATGAAATACGCCACCCTACTCCTTTTTACACTTTTTGGATTCCATTTTGCTGCCGCTCAAATCCAAGGAAAAATATTGGACGCTCATTCAAAAGAAGCCATCCCTTATGTCAATATTTGGATTGAACATACCAATAACGGTACAACCTCTGATATCAACGGTCATTTCGAAATCGACTCAAAACCGGCGGATAGTATAATTGTTTTTTCTGCTGTAGGATATGAAACATCGGTATTTCCTATCAACCGCCTGAAAGACTCCATCCTCCTGCATCCTTTTATTACAGAACTAAGTGAGATTACGGTAACCCCCCAAATAGGAAAACTGAAAACCACCATAGATAAATTCAAAAAAAGAAAAATCAATCACTATTTCGCCTGTGGTACGGTTCCTTGGATGCTCGCCCGAAAATTTGAATTCAAACAGGAATATAAAAAAACACCTTTCTTGGACCGGATTAAAATATTGACCCGGAGTGAAAAAAAGGATGCCGTATTCCATATCCGAATTTATGATGTGAATGAAGACGGGGAACCGGGTTCCCCATTGCATGAAAAAAACATCATAGGAAAGGCTCGAAAAGGAAAAAAATACACCAAAGTCGATCTCGACAGCCTTCAAATCAAATTTCCTGAAGGGGGACTATTCATTGCTTTCGAATGGCTCATCATAGATGAAAACAAAAGTGAACATACATATAGCTTACCAGGATCTTTGAAAAAAAAGAAATCCATCAGATACAACCCTATGGTCGGTACGATGCCGTCAAAAGAAACTCAAAAACACTGGGTTTATAGAGGAGGAAAATGGAGCAATATGATATATATAAGCAAGCCCCAAAAAGATATGGGCAAAGTGGTCAATTTACTTGCAATAGAATTGCGGTTGAGTAATTAGACATTATTACGAATTAGATTGTATGGCTATAATTGATCTTTCATCCTCACTCTTCTTCATGTACTCATCATGGTAGCTACGGCTACCAGATTCCGTGCATTCATCAATTGAGAATAAAATCTCTAATTCTAGCTCTCATAAAAACAATTCGTAATAATGTCTATTAGATTACATCAAAAAACAATCTGACGATCGCCAATACCACAATCACCACCAACACATAGTAGGCAATTTTCCCCGCAAGGGGATGTCTGGAAGCGAATCTGGCGCAAGTCCAACCACCAGCCACTTGACCGATGGCAATAAGTCCACCGGCTTTCCAATCTACCAATCCTTGCCAAGCGAATATCGCCAGTACCACGACGGTGTAAGTACCGACACATAACAACTTTACGGCATTGCCTTCTATGATATCGTACTTGGCGATAAGCACCGCAAAGGCTACAAAAAACAAACCCATTCCCATTTGGATGAAACCGCCATAGAAACCCATCATCAATAAGAAGGGCGCCATGAACCAAATGCTAGGGCGATTGGCACTGTCGGATGGCTTGAGCCAGCGTTTGGGACGCACTAGGATCAAAAACAACATCATCACCATCAAGTAAGAGAAAACACTCTTAAACTCCTCATTGCTGATGGTCGAAGCCAACCAAAGTCCACCCATCGCTCCGACGAACATGATGGCGACCATGAGCCAGGTCAGGCGGTCGGGTTTCAGCTTGCCTTCTTTGTTGAACACCCATACGGAAATACCCGTTTGTGCCAATAAGCCCACTCGGTTGGACGCGTTCGCCACGTTGCCGGGCAGTCCCATCATTTCCATTAGGATAGTCAGGGTGATGGCCGAGCCGTTACCGGCAATGGTATTGATGAAGCCGGCCACGAATCCTCCGATGATGGCGACGGGATATATCCAATAATCCATATCCGCTATTCTCCGATGTCTTGGCAAAGTTCCACTAGGACGCCATTGGCGCTTTTGGGGTGGATGAAGCACACCCATTTGTTATCCGCACCTCGCTTGGGCTCCTTGTTGAGCAATCGGAAACCCAGCCCTTCCAATCGTTTCATTTCCGCTCGGATGTCTTCTACAGCGAAGGCGATGTGGTGGATTCCCTCTCCTTTCTTTTCTATGAATTTGGCGATGGCGCTTTCCTCCGATGTCGCTTCCAACAATTCTATTTTGTTAGGGCCGTTTTTGAAAAAGGAAGTTTTGACAAATTCAGAGGCGACCTCTTCTATTTTGTAATGCTCTACTCCTAGGAGAGCGGCATATAATGAATTGGCTTTTTCCAGGTCTTTGACCGCTATGCCGATGTGTTCTATTTTTTGCATATTATTCGGTTTGCCCAAAGGTAGGCAAAAGGAAGTTTCTAGTCGACAATTGATTTTCAACGAAAATCCCAATGAAATTTAGAACACGAGTTCAAAAATCATAAAAGAGACAGCATTTCAACATAACTACAAGAAAACCAATAGCATCTACAACATTCCGGTATGACAATTGTTACATAAAAACAGGCTAAGAAGGCACGAAACCCAATATCATTCTTGATTTTTCGTTCATTTCCCAATAATAATTCTTAAATTAGCCCCGCTTTTGAACAAAATTCTATGGAGCAGCTTTCAGGACAAGACGCAATGTTCGTCTACTTAGAGACACCGAAAACACCGATGCACATCGGTGTACTTTACATATTCGACTCACCGGGTCGTCCCTTTGATTTCGTCAGTTTCAAAACTTTTTTTGAGGAGCGGTTGCACCTCTCAAAAATATTCCGCCAACGGATGGTGGAGGTACCGATGGACATGGGCAATCCGTTTTGGATTGAAGACCCGAACTTTGATATCAACCATCATTTATTCCATGTGGCTTTACCCAAACCGGGTGGACGTAAGGAGTTGGCTGATTTAGCGGCCAGGATTTACAATCCACCACTAGATCGTACGCGTCCTTTATGGAAGGCGACTTTCATCACGGGGTTGCAATTGCCGGAATTATCGGATGATGCTTTCGCAATGGTCGTACAGGTACACCATGCCGCTATCGATGGCAAATCGGGTGTGGAAATCATGGCTTCCATCCTTAGTATGACTGAGGAGCCATTTGTTCCGGCTCCACCGGAAAAGCCTTGGAAACCGGGCAAAATGCCTTCTTCGCGAGAATTGATTTCGAAGAGTTATTCTGACAAATTATTCAGTAAGCCGAAGAAATTCTTGGAGGTATTGAAAGATACCAATGCCAAGCGAAAAGAGGTATTCAAAGGTCTGGGAGAAGACCTTATCAAGCCTCCGCCAAAGCCGATGGCAGCTCCTAAAACATTTATGAACGTACCGCTTTCAGGTAGAAAAGTCGTAGGAGCGATAGACATCCCCCTAGCAGATATCAAACGTATTAAAAATACGGTAGATGGTGCTACGGTGAACGACGTCCTTCTGACGATTTGTGCCGGAGGACTTCGTAAATATATGGTCAAACACGGTCGACTACCGCTTAAAAACTTGGTGGGACTGGCTCCTGTTTCCGTAAGGAGAGCAGATGAAAAAGGGAGTATGGGCAACCGCATTTCGGCCATGCTCATCGACTTGGCAACCAATACTGCGGATCCACTGAAGCGTTTGCAATCATTGCAATCCCATACACGGGCATCAAAGACGTATAGTAAAGCGATGCCGGCCG
>JAHDCE010000486.1 GCA_020630045.1 Saprospiraceae bacterium
ATTGGAAACCGGTGTTTACATAATCAGCATCCGAGATGATTCCGGCACCCAATTCACAAAATCAATAATAAAGCAATAGGTTGGTGTTTATGGGTCGTGAAATAAATTTCTATCTGATTTGATATCACGACTCTATACTTGATTCGTTTCAAGTATAAAGACGGATTTTTTAGCCACGACTTGTCCTAGTACTTATCAAGTCGTGGTTTTTTTATTTCAATAACAACTTCCCGACTTCCGCATCGATTTCAACATCCCGGAGCATGGACGCTACGATTTTTCCTTGCTGATCGACCAGGAAGATTGCAGGTATGGATTCCACGCCGTACTCACGGGCGGGCTTCGAATTCCAACTGTTCAAATCGCTGACATGGTTGGGCCATACCAAGCCATCTTTTTCGATGGCTTTTTTCCATCTTTCAAATGATTTTTGACTATCTAACGATACGCTGAAAATCTCGAATCCTTTTTCTTTGTATTTGTTGTAAGCCGATACTAAATAGGGATTTTCTTTTCTGCAAGGACCACACCAGCTCGCCCAAAATTGTAGCAATACGACCTTTCCTTTCAAATCGGATAAAGACCGGACTTTACCTTCCGGGTCAGGAAAAGAAATATCTGGTGCCATGTTTCCGACCTTCACATTCCGGAGGTTCGCTTCTCGGGTTTTGACACTGATTTTTTCCCTCAATTGCTCTAAGGGTTTTTGCTTCCACTTGTATTCGCTTTCCAAGCTTTCTATTTCATACATCAGTTGGTTGGCTTTCGCCAAATTTCCGGGTTTGTCCAATACCGGCAATAGTTTTTTAACAGCTTTAATTTTGTTTTCATATTGCATTAAGCCGGGCTGGACAAAAGGCTCTTCCAATACTTTTCCTTCCCAACAATCCGGCACTTTCACTCCTAGTAATTTTGCGATAGTCGGAGCAGTATCATAAATATTGATTTCTCCGGTCATCAAGTAATTTTCTTGTACATCGGGGCCGGCAAGAATCCAAGGAATATGTCTTTCTTCAGGAGAATCACCTCCGTGTCCTTTGTCCTTTCCACCATGATCGGAAACTACCAAAATGTACGTCTCGTCCAATATCCCTTTTTTCTCCAAAGCTTTGACAATATCTCCTACCGCTTGGTCGCATTGGTATATCGCCCTTTGATATTTTTCCGAACCGTATCCGTGCTTGTGGCCTTTTATATCGGTTTTATCCAAGTGGACGAATGTCAGTATCGGCAAATCGGATTTGACGATATGGCGACCTGCTAATTTCGAATTCACACGTGTTAACAATGGAACATTACGTCGTTTATCAAAATCATTTTTTAAAAACAATTTTCTAAAATGACGCCATTCATAAAATGCCGCCACATCACCCTCTTGATATTTTTCTTTCACCAATTTAAATAAGGAAGGGAAAGCTTTGTCATATCCACTACAAGTAGGAGATTGGGCATACTCTTCCGGAAACATTTTATGCTTGTCAGGTGTCGCCCCATAGAACATGGACGACCAGTTTTGGTTGCTGCTCGTCGGCACGACCGCCTTGGCGCGATGGGTCCAAGCGCCGCGTTTTTTCAGGGCATCGATATGTGGTGTAAACACCTCATCGAGTTGATCGGGAATTAAGCCGTCAATACCTATTACAACAACACGAGGGGTGTTTTCTGTCTGTGCCTGAGCTATCATTCCCATAAGGGGAAGGATAAAAAAGAGAATAACAATCCTTTTCATACCATTTATTTTAAAACGCGACACAAACGTAAGGCAAAACTATGGTTTCTCCAATGTGTACATCTTCCGCATTTGATTCATCACCATTTTTTCCGGTGTGGATTTCATCACTGTTTTCAAAATCGCCCTTCCTAGGGAATGGTGTGCCATTTTACCGAATCGCCAAGAGAAATCGACGATGTAATCGACTTTCTTCCGTCTTCTTTTTTCAAAAACGGAAAATGCTTTTGAATCTAAGTTGTATTGCGATAACAAATGTCCCAAATAATAAGCGTCTTCTATTCCTTGCCCGGCTCCTTGGCCCATATTCGGCGTTGTGGCATGGGCGGCGTCTCCCATCAAACAGACATTGCCGACCGACCATTTATCCAGTCGTTTCAAATCCGTCAATTTCGCTTTGTGGATGTGGTTGGCACTGCCGATGACATCCGACACGACCGGAGAAAAATCTTTGAATATCGTTTGTAGTCCCTGTCGGTCATAATCGGAATGATCATTTTTCAAAACGGCGAACCAATACACTTCGTCGTTGGAAGAGATATTGGAAAATCCGAAGCGGATATTTTTGCCCCAGGCTTCTTTGCCCTTGTTCATCAAATGATCCGGTAATCGAATGTTGGAGATTCCTCTCCAGCAGGTTTGTCCGGAATCCCGGATGGAAGACTCGGGAAACAATGTATTCCGTACATTCGAGTGGATACCGTCCGCACCTAGTAGCAAATCGGTTTCCACTTCTTTATCTTGAAATCGAATATATATCTTTCCGTTTTTCGCTTGGTGCGAAATATATTCCTTTCCCAAAACCACATGACCATACTTGCGGGCTTCATCATATAAAACCTGTTGCAATCTAGCGCGATGTATCGCAATGGTTTGATTACCGAAATCATCTTTGACCACTCCCGCCTTGATTTCTTTGAATGGAATCAAATCGGGGTTGGTGAGTTCCATTTTCAGCAATTCGGCTCCTTGTTCGGCCAATCGGTTTTTGACGCCGATTCCTTCCAATATTTGAATGGCATTCGGCTGTAACCAAATGCCCGCCCCTACGACTTTGAGTTCCGGAATCCGTTCATATACGGTAGCGTCTATGCCCAATTTCCCGAGAACTATGGCTGTCGTCAAACCTGTGATACCGCCTCCGATGATTGATATTTTCATTTGAATTTAATTATTCTGTTCGATGAGATCAATCGTGTATTCCAACACGGTATCCCTCCCCTTCACAAAATCATCTAAAGTTAATACGACTTCGTGATGTGGAGTGATTCCGACACCTTCCATTTTGAAGCCCTTCGGAGATACTTGGGGCTTTTTCCTCCTTGGAATTCGAAATGACATTCCATAATCGGTGGAATATACCTTGGGGCGGTTGCCGGTATCCCCTCCTGTCGGAGAACCCACTAAAACAGCCGCTTCGTTTTCTTTTAAATCCAATACGAAACTTTCCGCTGCTGAAAAGGTATAGTTATCGATGAGGACGAACAACTTTCCTTTGTAATGATCGGGTTTGGGTTTTAATTTCCTTTTGGAAACAGAAGCGCGGATTTTCTTTTTTATTAAATATTTATTGATGGCTTCGCTGTTGGAAGAGTTGCCTCCGCCATTGTAACGTACATCAACAATCATATATGGCAAGGAGGATAATCTGTCAAAATGTGTTTTGAATTTTTCAAATACATTCCCCTGCATGGTATTGATACTAATATAGGCGGTGGAGTCATTTAGAACTTTGCTTTTGATTGCGGTAAATTTGCTTTTACCCCGCTTATAAAAAGCCTTAAAGTCAACAGTGACAGAAACAATTCCCTTTTCTGTTAAAATATTATACTCCCTTTTTGTTTTGAAATAAGATTGAAAGATTTTTCTCAAGGAATTCTCTAAGCCGCTTTGTTCCGTAGAGGCACTTAAAAATTCTTTTTGTTGATGTAACCAATCTTTAATCGGCATTTCATCAATGCTAATGATTTCATCGTATTTTTTGATACCGGCCGCTTGGAAAAGCGTATCATTCACTCGGGTGAGT
>JAHDCE010000487.1 GCA_020630045.1 Saprospiraceae bacterium
GTCTAAACTAAAAATTACGATTTTCAAATCGACAACTTATTTTTTGGCTGTTACTGAATCATGATGGGGGAATTACAATTCCGGATTAGGAAGTTTCTCGACGATTGAGTTCGTCTCGGATTTTCGCAGCTTTTTCATAGTCCTCGGCTTCTAGGACTTCATTGAGCATTTTTTCCAAGTCTTCCACTGAAAAATCAGAAAGGGATTCCGCTTTTTTATTCGGCTTTTTTCTTTCCTTCTTGGTTGTGGCTCCCTCCTCTTGTTCCATAACGATACCGGCGGCCTCCATAATGAATTCATAAGTATAAATCGGGCAACCGAAACGGACGGCTAGGGCGATGGCGTCGGAGGTACGGGAATCGATTTCAAACTTTTTGCCATTCTGTAAACAAATCAGGCGAGCGTGGAAGATTCCTTCAATTAAATTGCTGATGACGATTTCCGTCAATTCGATATCGAAAGTGAGTAAGGTGTTTTTAAGGAGGTCATGTGTCAAGGGACGATTCGGAGTCATGCGTTCCATAGCGATAGCTATGGCTTGTGCTTCAGGGGCTCCGATGACAATAGGCAATCGTCTGTTTCCCTCTGATTCTCCAAGGACTACGGCGTAGTTGGAAGATTGGGTTACACTATGTGAAAGTGCTACTATTTCGAGTTCGATTTTCCTCATGGAGTCAGGAAGGTTTGCTTGTTTTGGATATGTTTGTTTTATATCTGGTTTAAATAGCGCAACAAAGGTAATGAAATTTTATATGCCTTTCCGCTTAATTTTTTTTGCCTGAAAATGAAGAAGACCGGAGCCATTCGACTCCGGTCTTCCAACTATTCATGTATGATTTCCAAGCATTAATTGTTGGAATAAAAATCTTTAAGCGCTTGGTTCAATTTTGGCACGACATCGAACAAGTCGGCACAGATTCCATAATCAGCAGCTTTAAAGAATGGAGCTTCCGGATCTTTATTAATAACTACTATGACTTTGGAATTGTTGACTCCTGCCAAGTGTTGAATCGCTCCGGATATACCGATGGCGAAATAAAGGTTAGGACGAATGGCAACCCCCGTTTGTCCAACGTGCTCGTGGTGAGGACGCCAGTGGGTATCGGCTACCGGACGTGAACAAGCAGTAGCTGCACCTAAGATTTCAGCCATCTCTTCGATGATAGCCCAGTTTTCAGGCCCTTTCATGCCACGGCCTGCAGAAACCACCAATTCGGCTTCCGGTAATGGAACGGTACCTTTTACTCGGTTAACCTCTTTGACGGTTACCTTTCTTGCCGGTACATTTACGCTGACCCCTTCTGCGGATACTTCAGCACCTACGGTTTCTGGCTGGAAACTATTACCCATCACGGACAATACTTTGACAGGAGAAGAAATTTCGACTTGGGCGATGGCCTTTCCTGAGAAGACATTCTTTTTGACTCGGAAAGCACCGTCATTAGTGGGTAAGGTATTAACTCCGGGAGCCGAACCGGCATTCAATCGAGCGGACAAACGTCCCACCAAAGATTTACCGGTGGATGAGTGCATTAAAATGACTACCGTCGCTCCGATTTGTTCTGCTACCTGTCCGATGACATCCGTATAAACTTGGCCATCGAAATCATTCAAAGTCAAATCGGATGCGGTCAATACTTTTGATGCTCCATATGTTCCTAATTGTCCCGGATTTTCCACTTCTCCCAAAGTCAAAGCGACACAATCCGTTCCTAATACTTGAGCTGTTTTATAGCCGTAAGTAACGGCTTCGAAAGCGGCTTTTTTCAATGCGCCGCCTGTGCTTTCTGCGAATACTAATACTGACATGGTCTTATTAGTTGATAAATGTTAAAGAAATAAAGGAATTAAAACCTAGGGTATCTTAGATGACTTTCGCTTCTTCGTGAAGCAAACGAACCAACTCCGTCATATTGTCGGGGTCGATCATTTTGCATTCCGCTTTAGCGGGTGGCATTTCATAACTGACCACTGTGCTCAAATCGTCGAATGCAACAGGTTGGCGTACGTCGATCTGCTTACGTCGAGCTTGCATGATTCCCCTCATATTAGGAATGCGTTGCTCGGCTAGTCCTTTTGCTGCGGATAGAACGAAAGGCGTCGCTACTTCAATGGTTTCTTTTCCTCCTTCGATGTCTCTTTTTATGGTGGCTGTCGTACCATCCAATGTCATTTCGGTCGCATAAGAGATGAATGGCTGGCCTAGGTATTCCGCTACCATTCCTCCTACTTCCGAACCATTGTAATCGATGGTTTCCTTACCGCAAAAGACCATGTCATAACCGCCTTCTTTCGCAAATTCGGCGATCTGCTTAGCGACAAACAGGCTACTTTTGGGTTGACAGTCAATCCTGACGGCATCATCGGCTCCGATGGCCAGTCCTTTTCTAATAATTTGGTCGTTTGAAGCCGGTCCTATATTGATCAGCGTTACCGTTCCTCCGGCTGCTTCTTTCAATTCGATGGCTCTAACCAATGCGTACCATTCATCATAAGGGTTCATGATGAACTGGATGCCTTCTTCATTGAATTCCGAATGATCGGCATTAAATGATATTTTGGCGGTAGTGTCCGGGGTTTTGCTTACACACACCAATAATTTCATAATCAGTTATATTTTAATTGAGCTAAAATTTGCGACGCAAATATACATCAATTGGCGAATATTCGCTAAGAAGGTGCTAATTTGCGATATTACTTGATAAAATGTCGAAGGCTAAACATGGATTCTTCATGGAAGTTCATGAATGTCTTGTAGAGACATTATACCTTTGAATCCTAGGAAACGGATACCTCCGATTTGAGTTTCAAAGTTTGAACTGAATAGATATGTCAGATAGACTGAATTTATTATTGTCGATGTTGGAAGAGAACCAAGTGGATACATTTATCCTTTTCGCCCTAGCGAAAGAATATGAAAACATCGGGGACGATGAGCAGGCGGAAAGCATGTATGTGAAACTCAAGGAAGTGGATGCTGACTATGTCGGACTTTACTATCACCTCGGAAAATTGCATGAACGACAAGGGCGTATACCTACCGCATTCGCTATCTATAAAGAAGGGGGAGAAGTCGCAAAACGCCTAGGGGACTCACACAGCCTTTCCGAGTTGATGGGAGCCAAGTTGAATTTAGGGGACGATGAGGATTTTGAGTGATGTCGCCAAATTCCTGTTCAAGTTATGAATTAACACTGCTCAAGGAAACAATACACTATTTTTTCCGTGTAATAGTTAAGTGCTAGGATATTGTTATTTGAGGATGATTCTAGCATCCAAGACAAGACACAAAAAAGATTTGTATTGATGTCATGAGAGACATGGAGAAAAATTTCAGGGAGTTGCCCCTGTTTAGGAAAGGAGAGGAGTTGTTGGATTTGACCCGAGCGATAGTAGAAAATTTTGACGAGTCGAAAGACTCGATGATGCTTGACCGTTTGATGTTGGAAAATGCGATGACGATACCCGCAAAGATCGCAGCCGCGGAAGGAGGGGATTTATATTCCATTCGAGTAGAAAATGCTTTTTTAATCAAGTTGTCGGCCAGGGAGCTGGTTACCCAAATACATCTGTGCCAACGCATGGATTTGGTGTCACCGGATTACTTGGATTTATTACATTCCGAAATCGAACAATTCCGTTTGATGTTCTTGGGTTGGGTATGCAGTTTTGACCGGGAAAACGATATTCAGGATGATTGGCATTTTGAGTATTGAACTCGTCAGGTTGTTTTGTCAAAATGATGTATGTTTA
>JAHDCE010000488.1 GCA_020630045.1 Saprospiraceae bacterium
AAATGCCTGTTGGTTTAGTAGTAGTCGATAGGAACAGCCGGTTCTTGTTCGCATCTGATTATTTTCTAGAAATCAGGGGGTATGCCTGGGAAGAGATAAAAGGGCAACCAGTTTCATTGATTAATGTGGATATGAGTATCAGGGGATTTCATGCTTTCTTTGAAAGGTTGTCAAAGGAAAAAGAAGCGAAAATCCATTCAGAACACCTTACGAAAAAGGGTGAAATCATTCATGTCGAAATTACCGCTCAATACATCAGCTTTGAAGGCGAACCTGCCGCCATAGCAGTTGTCAATAATGAGAATGAATACAATAAATACAAGAAAATACTGGAGGTAGCATCAAAATCCACACGATCTGCCGGATGGTTTCTTGATATTACATCGGGTGAGTTCATGGGAACCGATGCGTTTTATGAAATTGTAAAATATCCCTCAAAAGTTAAACTCGACAAACAGGCTCTCTGGTTGTTTGCTGGAAAGTCCATGTCAGTAGACCAGCTGGATAACTTCAAAATTAATATTGAATTGTTATTGGAAAAAGGTCGGCCGATTGATGTTCAGTACCAAGTTAAGGATTTCGAGGGGCAGGAGCTATGGGTCAGGATTACCGCAGAAATAGATGTTTCACACAAAAAGGTATATGGGACGATTCAAGATATCGGGAACATAAGGGAAGCCGATCGGATGGATGCTATGGCGAGCTTTGTGTTGAGGGGAATGCGGGAGATGGTATTTTTTACGCAGGAAGACGGAAGTTTTATCTATACCAATATGGAGGTGTACCGCCATCTTGGATATACCAAGGATGAAATGTCGAATATGTATGTTTGGGATTTTGATGTCAATTTTCCTAAGGAAAGATGGAAAGGGCATTGGCAAGAAATGAAGGAAAAGAAAATCATGCAATTCGAAACGATACAGAAGTCAAAAGCCGGACAAGTATACCCGGCTGATGTTTTACTTCATTTCGTAGATTATGGAGACAGTCAATTTATTTGTGCCATAGTCAGGGATATTACAGAGTTAAAACAAAAAGAGGCTCGGATACTGGCGGCGAAAGAAAAAATACAAGCACTACAGGAAGAAACCCTAGAAGAAAATCGATTCTTAAAAAGGGAAGTCAAGGCAGAATATGGGTTTGAAAAAATCATTGGCGAAAGCAAAAGGTTTCAACTTGTGTTGGAGCAGATAAGGGAAGTGGCGTCAACCGATTCGACGGTTTTGATTTTGGGCGAAACGGGAACCGGTAAGGAATTACTCGCCCAAGCTGTTCATGATGCGGGAACCAGAAGGGAACAAGCATTCATAAAAGTGAATTGTGCAGCATTACCTGAAAATCTAATTGAAAGCGAAATATTCGGACACGAGAAAGGCGCGTTTACCGGTGCGTTTCAAAGGCGTAAGGGAAGATTCGAACTGGCCAATAAAGGGACATTGTTTTTAGATGAAATCGGAGAGATGCCATTGGACTTACAGGCAAAATTGCTTCGGGTATTGCAAGAAGGTGAATTCGAACGACTGGGAGGCCAAGATACGATTCGTGTTGATGTAAGAATTGTAGCTGCGACCAATCGGAATCTCGAAAAAATGGTAGCCAAAGGAACCTTTAGGGAGGACTTGTATTTTCGATTGAATGTGTTTCCCATTTCAAATATTCCTTTGCGCGAACGCAAGGAAGATATATTGTTGCTGGCTGAACATTTCCTAGAGAAATATAGCAATAAAATGGGGCGTGATATAAAAGGTATTTCAAAAGCTTCCGCTAAAAAATTATTGAACTATGATTATCCCGGAAATATTCGGGAGTTGGAGAATATCATCGAGCGTGCCATCATTCTCAATAAGGGTAGGTTGTTGAACCTGAACGAGTCATTATTTATCAATAACATCAAATCAAATAAAGATGCCAAAGTGTTTTTGTCGTTCAACAATATGGTCCAAAAACATATTCAAGACGCTTTGGATAGGTGTGATGGAAAGATAAGCGGGCAGGGTGGGGCTGCCGAATTACTTCAATTGAATCCTAAAACTCTAGAATCTAAAATGAGGAAATTTGGTGTGAGGAAAAATTAAAATCCATAGGGGCGGCCTTTATCCTAAATCGTATGTGCCAAAAAAAAATCCCTTTATTTAAGGAATTCCTTAAATAAAGGGATTTTTGATTAAGGTATCGAGTTTTTTAATTGTATTTAATTTACTGATTTTCAATTGTTTGAATTTGTTTTTTTCTTTTGGCATGGTCTTTACATTAGTGAGAGGTGTAAGCGGGTAATTTAAACGTTTCATCATGACATTAAATAGAAATAATAAAAAGTTGTCTTTAGAAGCAAAAGATATAATGTCTTTAAAAACATACATTTCAGATGAAACATTGAACTTGATTATCCTTTTCAAGGAAAAACGATCTGTAACTTCCTCTATCGTTTCTGAATCTGTTTCCAAAGTGATCTTTGAAGGTGAAGTAAAAGATATCACTTTCATAGAAATAGAATTTGAAAAGGTTGATGTAAGGTTGGCTTATGAATTTAAGATTAGGTATTTCCCGACAATCATGTTTTTCAGAAAATCCCAATTAATCAATGAGTTTTCGGGAGTACTTTCAAATTACAGTTTATACAAAATTATGGATTCGGCTTATAGCTGAAGTCGCAATAAAGAAAGTAGTGTTTTGTTTTTGTTTTTCCCAGATTATCAGAGTGTATAACGGGGTCTTCCAAAGGGAAGACCCCGGGGGAAAAGAAAGTTAACCTGATTGTGTGTAAGGTTACACAATCTCCTCATATTTTTTTCAAGTTTAGCCGAAAAAAGATGGACTGGAGCCAATGGGCTCCGGTCAATCTTTCGACTAGCGAAAACAAACTCAATCATAGCGATTAGTTATTGCCTTAACCGAATTAAACAGATACTTATGTCGAACAACCAATTTGCTTTTAGTCCTTTTCCTTTAGTATTAAATAATATTTTAAGTAAAACCAAAACTACGAATCAAATCAAGATATTCGGAAGACGTTTTTTGGTCTCTTCAAATATTGATTTGATCTTAAGGGAGTTCCGAATTAGAAGTCGAAAATTGGACAAATCGAAAAGGTTGTTGTTCGTTCCTGATGGTTACGAAGGAGTAGAGGTCAATACGTTCAAATATTTTATGAAAGGGACTTATCCGAATCCATTGAATATTCAATTCCTTTGCATGCTAGCCGGAATTCATGGGGGAAAAACAGAAGTTGTTCAATTGTATCCGGGACTGTCTTCTGCCTCTAAAGCGGAAAGGCGGTTGGATATGGTAAAACGATTGGTGGGAATGGATAATATTAGCTTAACCGAAGTTGGATATAATAATATTCCAAACTCAATTATTCATAGTCGAAAAGAAGGGGATGTATTTGTTTTGTCTCACTTCGAAGACAGTATTTTTGAAGATAACGGTGATTGGTCGGAAGACGTATTGGGATATGTTATGGAGCGTGTGGGAGTGCCTGTAATGATTCTATAGTTAAAAATGTTTATACCTATTTTATACAGTTATTAATCTCTAGTGTTTGCTCACTGTCAACCTTACTTAAGGTGCCATAATTTTAAAGTCCGTAATCGAGTGGTAATGACTTGAATAATTCATCCTGATAAAGAATGATAACCAAAGGACATGGATTGGTTTCATGTGGGGCATGCACTTTCCGGGGAAGGGACTCACCTTCCCCGGGTTTAAAAAAAAAGAAATGACGTTAAAGTTTAGTAATAAAA
>JAHDCE010000489.1 GCA_020630045.1 Saprospiraceae bacterium
TGGGCTTTAATGCGCATGCCTCTGCAAGAACTTGGTATTTGGCCAAACCCAAGGAGATGACGAATGATTTTAGTTGTCCTTGGGAGGCGAATCGTTTTACCGTTTTTCCATTCATAGTGAATATCAAGTCGTCCTTGTGGATTCCTCTGGTCGTTCTTCTTAATATCAAATCTTTTTGTCTTGAAGACTTCATTTCTTTCAAAAAACCCGCTTCGCCAAACCCGGAACGATATCTTATATCCACGAGTTCTTTACTATCGGAAAGATGATTATAAAATTGGGTAAAAACTGGTAAAATCCGTTCTAGGAATGCAGCTCTTTTTTCTTGGATATATACAGCTGCCGGTTCCATCTGGATATCATAAGTTCCTAGTAATACCTCATCGGGAGAAGTATCGGATTTCAGTGCGGCATTCCGCTGTTTCAGTAAACGGTTATATTTGATTAAGGCATGTAAATAATCTTTGTCATATTGACTGATGGTGGCATTCATCAACCTTCTTCGTTCCTCACTTCCTTCCCTTATTATATCCGTATCATCGGGAATGACCATCACTACCGGAAGCATCCCGATATGGTTCGAAAATTTCTCATAAGGGTTGCCGTCCCACTCAATGGTTTTCATTTTTCCGGGTTGGACTTTGGCTACTACTCTAAACGGTTGATTGGCTTTATTTCCAGTAGCGTCAAGTCTCAAGAAATCGGAGCTCTCATTGATTACATATTTATCTAAGGCATTGAACCGACTCCTACACATTCCTAAATAATAAATGGCATCTAACAAGTTCGTTTTGCCCATACCATTATCTCCTACAAACCCATTCAATCGAGGATGAAATTGAACCTCCTGATATTCGTAATTCCGAAACCGGGTCAATATGATTTGATCAATAAAAAATGTCGGCATCATACTCCAAGGTAAGCATTATGCCGACATTCCGGTTTCCCTTACGGGAAAATTCATATTTGGGATGAATTTCGGTTAGAAGTTCGATTCTCTATTTACGTCCTCCCAAGAGTGTTACATCTCCTGTCAATACCTCTTTGGTTCCGTCCAAATATTCCACTTCCACGAAATAAACGAAAACTCCCGGATTCATACGTTTGCCTTTAAGGCGTCCATCCCATCCGAATTCCATATCATTCGCTTGAAAGTTTTCTGCATTGTGAACCAGTTCACCCCATCTATCATAGACTAAAAACTTACTCACCTGAGCCACCTCAGGACCGGCGTGAACATAGAACAAATCATTAAATCCATCTGCATTAGGAGAAAATGCATTGGGGATATAAACCCTCATCAAGTTCTCGACACGAACAATGGCTACCGCTGTAGCGGAACAGCCATTCGTATCAACAACTGTCATTTCATATTCAGTATTTTCAAGGGGACTTGCCCAAGGATCGAAGCCAGTATGACTTAAGGTAGTCGTATCGGACCAAATGACTTCATCAATAAGTACACCTCCACTTCCGGGACTGATTACTGAAATCAATTGGACACTATCCCCGATTTCAATTAAAGTATCGACCGGGAACAATTCTAAAGTTACCGGTGGTGGATCTACCAAGGTTACGGTTTGCGTAAATTGACAACCCTCGGCATCCGTAACGACAATCGTATCGGTTCCTGCTCCTTGGATATCGAATACATTTCCTGCTACATTTTCACCTCCATTAACAGAATATAGGAAAGGCTCTACTCCTCCCTCTACAGAATCTATGATAAACCATCCGGATTCTTCTCCGTTACAAATGGGGTCTTGGGAAGATATGTACAATCCGGAAATGGTATTCGGGTTTTCGACTACAAATACGGTATCAGAGGCGATACAACCTTCAGCAGTAATCGCATTAATTATATAAGTACCTCCACCTTGGATGACTGGCGTCAAAGAATCTCCACCCATCAAAATATTACCACCATCAGGCGAAAACCATTGATAGGAATCTCCACCCGGATAACTCACTATTGTGGTTAACATGGTCGTATCGTCCGCACAGGTCAAAATTTCCGTTTCTCCAAATGTAAAATCGAGTGGACTCTCATCATAAATGATAAAGGTAGTTTCACCTTCACATCCATTTGAATCAGTAACTGTCAGAGTATATTCCCCTACTTCCGCAATGATCGAAGGAGTAGTCTCTCCGGTAGACCATTGGTAAAAATTGAATCCGGCAGATGCATCCAATTGGGTAGTAGCACCTACACAAATGTGATCATCCCCTGTAATTACCGGCTCAGGAAGAACGTTTTCTGCAATTGTAAACGGGAATGAACCGGTACATCCATTGGCATCGGTAGCGATGACAGTGTAGGTGCCACCGTAATAAATTTCGATATCTTGAGTTGTTTCACCATGTGGTTGCCACAAATAAGCATCATACCCGGGACTCGCTGAAATAACCACTGTATCGCCTGCACAAAACTCTGCAGGCCCAGTAACATTTGGTGTCACAGGTAATCCGACATTGGCTGTAATAGTTGTCGAATTGGTACAACCGTTCGCATCCGTTACAGTAACAGTAAATAATCCCGGTTCTGTTGTATAAATGGGGCTGCCATTATATATGCCGCCAGATGGCGTGGTCCAAGTATAACTATAACCGATTAAACTACCTCCGGCTCCTGATGCGAACATTTCCAATTCTTCACCATCACAAATAAAAGGGTCAGTAGGACTAACGGTTACAGAGACATCTTGAATGACTGTTACATTTGCCGTACACGAGCTGCTATTTCCGGCGAAATCGGTTCCGGTAAGTGTTACTATATTAAGTCCTTCATTCGCACAAGTCATTACATTTGGAGATATATCCCAAGTTTCTATCCAGCAATTGTCTGTTGATCCAGCATCAATATCCGCTAGGGTTATGGTGTACATGCCCGTAGCGTCCAATGTAATAGTCAAGTCTTGACAAGCCATTGCAGGAGGAGAACTATCTTCAGCAGTAATGGTGACAGAAGAAGTATTAACACAAGCTCCGTCAGTAATCGTTAAAGTATAAGTAGTCGTAAATGATGGTGTTACTTCTATCTGGCCATTGTCCGTCCCACCTGAAATATCAATCGTTCCACTGCCTAGTCCTCCACTCCACTCATATGTTGCTCCATCAATATCGGTCACCGGGTTTCCACCTATCGTTATCGTTTCACCCGGACAAATGGATTGATCGGGACCGGCATCCGCTAGAATTTCCGGTTCGGGAGTCATGGTAAACGAACCGACTCCTGTACATCCGCCTGCATCAGTAACTGTCACATTGTAAACACCTCCTGCTAATCCGGTGATATTAGAAGTGCCGATAGTAGCCGACCCGGGTAATCCGGAAATCGTCACTGGGTCCAAGGCATTTGTAACGGTATACGATACCTGACCTGCGGAAGATGCCGGGCATGGAGGCTCCGTAACGACTGTAAAAGAAATGGTCGGATCGAATAATGGTGGCTCCGGAATTGAAACCAACTCTTCACAATTTCCATCCATGTCAGTAATTACAAGTGTGATATCTGTACCATAAAATGGAGAAGTAGTCGAAACGACCAATTCAGTGCCTGTTTCGCCAGGAATGGCAGTTCCATCAGAATGCCATTCCAAAGTATAAGCAGGATCACTAATAGGTGTTCCTAATGTATATGAGTTACAACTTGTATTGACCAATTGGATTTCACCTGCATTGAAGGAGGCGGTTGTGTTTAGGATTAGGTTGTCGATCCAGTA
>JAHDCE010000490.1 GCA_020630045.1 Saprospiraceae bacterium
AAGTGTTTATTTTAATATGAGGTGGCTGAATGGTGTGATGTTTTTGATTTTTTGCCTTTGTTTTGGTTTTTCTTGTTCGAATTCGGGTTCTACGGTGAATCCCATAAATGATGATAATGACCAAGTCGAAACGTATGATGCAGATAATCAGGGTGTGACGATTGGAGAAGATGGAGACCTGAAGTACATCTACAATGCGTCTCCTGAGTTGAAGCTCCCATTCAGCATGGATGCTGAAAAAAATGAGGAAGCTTCTTTTCCCGGAATCTCAAACGAGCAAGCGTCCAAATACTTTGG
Source organism: Saprospiraceae bacterium (assembly GCA_020630045.1). Taxonomy (GTDB): domain Bacteria; phylum Bacteroidota; class Bacteroidia; order Chitinophagales; family Saprospiraceae; genus JAHDCE01. The sequence continues at coordinate 298 of JAHDCE010000490.1, forward strand.
TGTAACTTACGATGAATACAGTGAAATGCCTAGTGCCGTAGTTAATATTACCGGTAAATTCGAAGCAGAGGGAAATAAAGTCTTGTTATATCGTCTGATGGATGTTCCTGTAGGTAGTGGCGGAAATTATAGTTACTATATCAAGATATTCGATAATGGACTTAACGTGATTTCCACGCATGCAATAGCGGATTTTGATGCGTATGATGGCGGGTATTCTTTTGATGATTTCACTATTCAAAAAGATGGAATGATTCGAGTGAATCATAAAAGTGAAGAGGAGAATGGTTATGGGTATGTGAGTTCATTTCATGAAGAAAAACAAAAACTAGGAATAGAAAGCGATGGGAGGCTTTCCTTTGAGAAAGAGGTCATCGAGTCAAGCAAAAAAAGAACCCATCAGGTCGAATTTGGAGTGGAGTCTTTTAAGGGGCTACCGGAAAAATTTAAACACTTGGCATCCTCGATTCAGGGTAAGCCGATTTATTCATATACATGGAAAGATAAATTAGGGGATAATCTATTGGTTTTTTCATTATCCCAAACTGATAATGATTATTCTTTATTTGGCAGACATCTCAAGAAAGGACAAGGAGAAAAGGGCTACACCGTGCTTTGGCAAACCCAAGATTTTGAAAAGGAATGTATGTTTGACAATATGTTGAGCCTGATTGAAGAGTCAGTTGTTATCTCTGATTTGGATGGTGATGAAATCGCCGAGTCGACTTATATGTACACATTGGGTTGCATCAGTGATGTCAGTCCGTTCGACCTCAAACTCATCATGCACGAAGGGCGTGATAAAATGGCGATTCGAGGAATGGTAAGGCTTATTGAACTTCGTGAAGAAGGAGGTGCTTATCCATCCGAATTGTACGAACAACCTAATGTGGACAAAAAATCATTCAACGATAAACCTTCCGAATTTTTAGGCTTCGCCGAAGGGCATTGGGCCATATTCGGATGGCAATCCTTTTAACCTCAAAAGTAAAATTCTGATTAAGCCTTATTCATTATGAATAACTTGAAGTGGGAAGCTTTCTTGTCGGTCTTTATCAAAAATAATATTGATATAATAAATGCCTTCCGGTAATGCATGCGTGTCAAGCATGAATTCCGGTTTGTCCATGCTCTCTGTTCTAAGGACCTTGCCCGAAGCATCTACCAAACGGACTTCAAGGACTTGACCGGGATCCAATTTCAAACTTACCAAGGCAAAATCCTCGGCGGGATTAGGGAACACCCTTATATAATCGGGAGCTACAAAATCAACAGTGATGGTAGGTGAATATTTGAAAGAGCCGTCAACGTCAACCATCTTTATACGATAATAGTTCTTTCCATGCGCTGCACCATAATCGGTAATCTTATAGTCTCGCCTTTGGCTGGAATTCATTCCCGCATTAACGGATTCTAATGGAGAGAAATTAATATCGTCAATACTTCTTTCTACAATGAATTCCGAAGTATGGATTTCAAAATGAGTCGCCCACTCAATAATAATATCATTGTTCTGGGACTTCCCTGTAAACAAGGCATAATTAGAAGGCAACCATGAAGAAACCAACAATGGGTCCGTTACATTCAAGTACTCATCCAAGTTGGAAGTACCATCCCCGTCTGTGTCATCTTCGCCGGAATAAGCGTGTGTCAGTAAGCGTTCCGCTTCCCAAGCGTCCGACAAACCATCATTGTCAAGGTCACCCTCCGGACCGTTATGATTGGGCCATGTTGGGTCAAGTCTCGGAAGGCGACCATTTACCTTCAATAGATGTGCTCTTTTTCTACGTAATAATTCTAACTCTAGTTGTTTGTTATTGAGCGGGGTGGTTTCGCTGAGGTCTTTCTCCAAATCAAATAGGTACCTTTCTCCGGATTCAATAAAATGGACGACTTTGAACGGGTAGTCCATCGCAACAGTCCATTGGTCAAAATCCCCACTCCATTCATCGCGGATATAATTGGGTAAATGAAAATAAAAAGTATAATCATTGTCCTTTCTTGCAAAGCGGTCGACACCATTCGGAATCAATACATTTTTGATGCTGGAACCTTCGACTCCTTGGGGAACCATTTCCGTACTTCCTGTGGCCAAGTCAATGATTGTAGGGTACAAATCATATCCGATTACCGGCGTTTTGCTATATGTGTTTTCAGGAATTCCGGGACCTGCAATGATCAATGGAACACGGATGCCTCCTTCATATGGCCTTTTCTTTCCATCCCTTAAGGGGTAATTTGAAGAAACCAATTCCCCCGTAAATTTTTGTTCCCCTCCGTTGTCACTGGTATAAATGATATATGTGTTATCCTCAATTCCCAATCTTTTGACTTCTTGCAGAATTCGCCGTACAGACTCATCCAAATCTTCCGTCATACCTGCATAGTAGGGGTCATTGTGATGCACGCCGGGTTCTTTCGCTAGGTATTTATCATAAGATTCCTGAGTACATTCTTTGTCCAAGTGGACACCGAAAAAGCAAACCTGAAGATAAAACGGACGACCTTCGATCGTCGATCCACGCATGAAATCCATGGCCGAACGGGCATCTGTAAACATACCTTTAGGATCCGGGTGGATCAATACGTCGTGGTCGTCTTCGCCTTCCTTTTTCCAAATTTCAAAGCCTCTCTCACGTGCACCTCCCGATCCGACATGCCATTTGTGAATCAACCCGGTTTTATAGCCAAAGTCTTGAAGCACCTCGGCGACCGTCGTGTCAGTTAATGCAAGATTCTCAACCCGATAATCGTCAATTAATTTTCTTCCGCTCTTAGGGGAGTTACCCATGTTTAATGTGAAATCGGTCGCTTCGACAGACCTGCCCGTCAAGATACTAGCCCGAGTAGGGGAACACAGTGCCGCAGGCGCATATGCCCGGCTGAAACGCATTCCTCTTCTGGCCAACCCTACGGTATGTGTCGTTTGGTAATAATCACTTACGATATCCGGTCGGTCTTCGTCTAATATTACGGATGTTCCCGTCCATCCCTGATCATCTGCAATAATTAAAATGATATTGGGTGGAGGTGTTTGAGAGGTTATAGGTAAAGAGATATACACTACACCTATGAAAGTCAATAAAGTAGCAATCGTTCTAATGTCTGAGAAGAATTTCATGGGTGAATTTTTTTAATTGTCCACAAAAATAAGGCATCTGACTAAAAGAGACAAAAAAAGAAAGAATGTAACCCACCTTAATGGACTTTTCTTGAAGGAACTTAATTATTTTTTTTCTACTTATTGAAATATAAGGATTTCATTTATCTTTGCCCTCCCTCAATCGGGATGTAGCTCAGTTGGTAGAGTACACGTCTGGGGGACGTGAAGTCGCTGGTTCAAGTCCAGTCATCCCGACAGTTGAATGTCAACGGATTATAGCGGTTTTGCTGTAATCCGTTTTTTGTTGGTTT
>JAHDCE010000491.1 GCA_020630045.1 Saprospiraceae bacterium
TATACTTTTCAGTGTCTTCTTCAAAGAACAAATGCATCCAAGGCCAAGTGAAAAATTCCATACTCATAGAGTGGATTTCACAGGCTTCATAGGTCGGCCAATGGTATTCCATCACCTCCATTCCACGACTTGAAAACACTTGGAAAGCGTGACCGGCTTCGTGTGTCAACACATCGATATCATGACTCGTACCATTGAAATTGGAGAAGATAAACGGTGCCCCATGATCTTGGATATAAGTGCAATATCCTCCGGTCGCCTTGCCATCTTTCGACACCAAATCCATCAACCCCTTGTCATTCATAAAGGAAAAGAATTCATCGGTTTCCGCTGACAACTCCTTGTACATCGTCTTGGCATGATTCACAATCCAAGCGGGCGCCCCCTTAGGAGCCGCATTACCGGAAAGGTACTTGAACGGCTCGTCATAATAACTCAACGCATCCAATCCCAATCGCTGACGCTGACGCTCCCACAAATCAGTCGCCAATGGAACCACATGATCCAACACCTGCTGACGGAATACCGCCACTTGTTCCGCATCATAATCCGATCGAAGCATCCTAGCATAACCCAACTTGACGAAGTCCTTGTATCCCAGCTCACGGGCCATTTTAGTCCGCACTTTCACCAGGTCGTCATATATACCTTCCACTTTCGTGGAATTCACCTCGAAAAACGCCCATTTCGCAGTTTGCGATTCCCTACGGACACGACGTTCCGGACTGGAATGCAAGGGAATCACAGAAGACAGATTGTATTCCTTGCCCTCAAACTCGATTTTCGCCTGGGCTTTGGTTTTCATATACTCGCTCTTGAGGCGGTTTTCCTCTTGCAAGTCATTCAGGATTTGCGGTTCGAATGTTTTTGTGCTCAAATCCGCCACGGTGAACAAAAGTTCACCTTTCCCCGCTTCCAATTCCTTGCGGAATGGCGAGGCCAGGATCGCATGGTAGTACCGAGTCACCAGTTCTTGATACTTAGGCATGCTGTTATCAAAATATTCATTCTCTTTTTCATAAAACTTGTCGCGCGTATTCACACTGTGACGCACCAAACAGATATTATACATCGTTTCATACTCTCCCCTCAGTCGGTTGATATCCACCATTATTCGTTCTTGTTCCTCCATGGAACCGGCCGCATCAAAAGCGTCGAGCAACTCACTGAATGAAGCATTCATCCGTTCGATGTCCGGCCGTGTATATTGAAAGTCTTGGAATGTCATTTCTATCTTTTATTTTATTGTCCACAATTAGACGTCCATTTTGACGAAAGTCATTGTCATCCATTAGATGTTATCACAAAAAATTGAGTATAGCCCAACCGTTATTTTGGAAATCCACTTCGTTATTCCCCTTAAACGTAGCTAAGGCTATGCTTTGCGGAGAATGCATCGTCTATTCCCAAAATAACGATTCGTCTTTCATACAAAAAATTGCGTGATAACATCTATTAAGATTATGGAGCTATGAAGTCTATTTGTCGGAAATGTTTCCAAAGCTAACCCCTTTTTAGTTCCTTTGCAAAAGAAACGCACAATCTGAAAGATAAATGGATTCGTTATCACAACTCACGCTTGGCGCCGCAATGGGCGAAGTGGTCTTAGGCCGCAAACTCGGTAACCGTGCCATGGTCATCGGAGCATTGGCCGGCACCATTCCCGACCTGGACATTATCGGCAATTTTTTCATGTCTGAAATCGAAGGGCTCGATTTCCACAGAGGAGTGACACACAGTATTCTCTTCTCCTTGGTCGGCCCATTGTTATTCGCCTTCCTCGCTAGGAGCTTTTACAAGCTAGAACCGCAAAAAAGCAAAGGCTACAAAAGCGTTATCCTAATACTGGGTTTGCTCTTATTAGGAAGTATTTTCGGGGTGAGTGGTTATGCCGCCTTCCTTGCCGGAAATATGATAGCGGTGGGCGTAATCGCCATACTTTTCATATTGTGTTCCATCCCCTTATTCCGCTATTTCCGTAAGGAACAGTCGGATGTGGATGTCAGTTATTGGCAATGGTATCTGCTGTTTTTTCTAGGATTCAGCACCCATGTCCTCCTAGATGTTTTTACACCTTATGGCACTCAGGTATTCATGCCGTTTTCCAGTTACCGCGCTGCGTTCAGCTCCATTTCTGTGGCGGATCCGTTTTATACCGCTCCGTTTGTTTTGTTCCTAGTACTCGCCTCCTTGATGCGGCGAACGAGTTCAATAAGAGCCATCACCGTTTGGTTGGGAATCGGCATCAGTTGCGCCTACTTGGTTTGGACGGTTTTCAACAAAACCATGGTGAACGAAATCGTCGAAAAATCCTTGAAAGAACAAGGCATCACATACAGTCGCTATAAGACGACACCCAGTATTTTCAATAATTTCCTTTGGGTCGGTTCTGTCGAATCTGACACGGTGATTTATACCTTCACTTATTCTAAATTCGACCCGGATCAACGTATCACTACTTTTAAACCGTTCGTAAAAAACCATCACCTTATCGCTCCTTATCAAAAGCAGAAAGAGGTGGAGATTTTACGTCGATTCTCGGATGACATGTTCGTTGTCCGCCCCACTCCCGGAAGGAAAAAAACATTCGATTTCCTTGAACTCAAATATGGAGACCTGAGCCAAGTCACCGACTTCCCCGACCCGGAAAATGCATTTCCTTTCTTTTTCCGCTTGACGGATGTCAACGGAACATTACAAGGAGAAACAGTCCGACAAGACCCCAAATTATCAAGGAGATTGTTCACAAAATACATTGAACGTATCCAAGGGAAATGGAGGTAAAGCAACATCCACAAATTCCATTCGCCAATGCAGACGGCACGACGAACAAAATGACTGTTTTCGAACCGGAAGACGATCGAAAAAAGGTCATTGCGCTGTTTCCGGCAATGGGAGTAAAGGCATCCTACTATCATACGCTCGGAGCAGCATTGGCAAGACAGGGATTCACTGTCGTGTTGACGGATTTGCGGGGCAACGGGCATTCGAGCATCCGCCCTTCCCGCAAGGTGGATTTCGGGTACAATGACCAACTGGAGCAAGAGTTCACTTCCGTGAAAAATCATATTTTTTCGACTTACGTCGAATATGAAAAATACTTGGTGGGACACAGTCTCGGTGGACAATTGGGCGCCTTATTCGTCAGCCGAGAAAACGGCTGGCATGGATTGGCGGTTATCGCTTGTTGTTCGGTCTATCACAAAACTTGGGGCAAGGGAAAAACCAAATTGATGATCGCCACACACATCATCACAACGGTTTCGAAGCTCCTAGGTTATTATCCCGGAAAACGTTTCGGATTCGGTGGACTGGAAGCCAAAACAGTGATGTTGGACTGGGCGAAACAAGCCCGCACCGGCCTTTATTTCCCGAAAGGGAATGACCGCCCCTATGAAGAGTTGATGGCCAAAACCACTTTGCCGGTGCTCGCCGTTTCATTTGTCGAAGACGACATGGCGCCCAAGTCAGCAGTAGACCATCTCCTAGGTAAATTCGGGGAGCGGGAAAACATCGAACATCTCAGGCTGGACAAATCAGAGACCGGCAAACCGTTCAATCATTTCAACTGGGCGAAACAACCGGAAAAGGTGGTTGAGGCATTGGAAAAATGGATTTCGGGGAAAAGTTAAACCTTATTCAGTCGTTCCAAAAACTCATCCTTTTTCCTTCTTGACACTTCGATGGTGATGCCGTTTTGCATGACGACA
>JAHDCE010000492.1 GCA_020630045.1 Saprospiraceae bacterium
GAATTCCATCGTCAATGCAGCCAAAAAGGCTTTATTGAAATCTAAGCCGGCGGCATTGTATAGCAAAAAGTTCGCTGACAGAATCAAGGTGGGTAACTTTGATGACGATTTGGACAAAATCGCGGATTGTGATTGGATCATCGAGGTCATCATCGAGCGATTGGATATCAAGCAACAATTGTTTGAGAAAATCGACAAAATCAGAAAGCCCGGATCATTGGTGACGTCTAATACGTCTTCTATTCCGATTCACTTGATGGCAGAAGGAAGAAGTGAAGATTTCAAAAAGCATTTTTGTGGAACCCACTATTTCAATCCTCCACGTTACCTGAAATTGTTCGAGGTCATCCCTACCCCAGATACCAGTCAGGAAGTGGTAGACTTTTTGATGAACTATGGTGATGTTTACTTGGGCAAGCGTACTGTTCTATGTAAAGATACTCCTGCCTTTATCGCTAACCGTGTTGGGGTTTACGCGATGGCGAAAATCTATCAATTGACCACACAATTGGGACTTACCATCGAAGAGGTGGATAAAATTACGGGGACACCAATCGGACGTCCACGAACCGGTGTATATCGCCTAGGAGATTTGGTCGGTCACGATACTTCCGCCAAGGTGATTGATGTGATACGCACCCGTTGTACAGAAGATGAGCAAGTCGGTGCTTTCGGTATTCCGAAATACTTGACCTTCTTGTTGGACAATAAATATTACGGAGATAAATCCGGACAAGGTTTTTACAAAAAAACCAAAGAAAGAGATGAAAAAGGAAGACGTGTCGTCCTTGCTTTGGATTTGGACAAATTGGAATACCGCCCAAAAGAGCGTGTAAAGATTCCTAGTTTAGAAGCTGCAAAGCAAATCGATGCTTTGGATGGTCGAATTCGCCACTTCTTCAAAGCGGATGACAAAGCCGGACATTTAGTACGTAAATCATTGGCGGGTTTGTTCGCTTACGTTTCGAATCGAATCCCCGAAATTTCTGATGACCTCTACTCTATCGACGACGCACTTCGTGCGGGTTTCGCTTGGGATGTAGGGCCATTCCAATACTGGGATATGGTTGGTATCCAAGCGGGAATCGACGCTGCCGTTGAAAACGGCGAAACCGTTGCCGATTGGGTGAAGGAAATGGTAGCTGCCGGTCACGAATCTTTCTATAAGGTCGAGAACGGGGTCAGCATGTATTATGATATTCCTACTAAATCTTACAAGAAGGTTCCGGGCATGGATTCCTTCATTATTTTGGACAACTTCCGTTCGAAGAAACCGGTATACCAAAACGATGGCGCCATTGCGCATGATATCGGAGACGGTGTATTGTGTTTGGAGTTCCGTTCTAAAATGAACTCCATTGGAGAAGGTGTACTACGCGGCATCAATGATACCATCCAAATTGCTGAAGATGAAGGTTGGAACGGTGTTGTGATCGGAAACAATGCAGAACACTTCTCAGTAGGAGCCAACTTGATGATGATTGCGATGATGGCTTATCAGCAAGAATTTGACGAATTGAACTTCGCGGTCAATGCATTCCAGCAAACGACCATGCGTTGTCGTTACTCGGCGATTCCGGTTGTAGCAGCTACTCAAGGTTATGTATTCGGTGGAGGATGTGAAACCATCATGCACTGTGATTCCGCTGTCGCTGCCGCTGAATCTTATATCGGTCTTGTTGAGGTCGGGGTCGGTTTGATTCCGGGTGGTGGTGGAACCAAGGAGTTCGCGCTTCGCGCTTCGGATTCTTTCTTTGAAGGTGATGTACAGATTCCAACGCTCATCGAGAAGTTCAAAACCATCGCGATGGCTTCCGTTGCCACCTCGGCTTACGAAGCATTCGATCAAGGATACTTGACTGCTAAAGATGTTGTTTCGGTAAATACTTATCGTAATATCGGAGAAGCGAAGTCTCGTGTATTGGCTATGGCGCCGAATTACTCCCAACCGGTTCAACGTACTGATATTTCAGTATTGGGACGTACAGGATTGGCCGCTCTTCAGATCGCAGGTCACAGTTTGAAACTAGGAGGTTATGCATCAGAGCATGATATCAAAATCGCGAACAAAGTAGCTTATGTACTTTGTGGTGGCGATTTGAGCGCGCCTCAAAAAGTGTCTGAGCAATATTTGTTGGACATCGAACGTGAAGCGTTCTTGAGTTTGTGTGGTGAGCAAAAGACGTTGGAGCGTATCCAGCACATGCTTCAAACCAATAAGCCATTGCGTAACTAATTCCATCCAATTAAATCATTATTACAATTAAAATAAAATGAGAGAAGCATATATAGTGGCGGCCAAAAGAAGTGCCGTCGGTCGAGCTAAAAAAGGTGGTTTCCGTTTTTTCCGCTCCGATGATTTGGCGGTTCAGGTCGTTTCAGCCCTAGCCAAAGACGTAGAGGGATTGGATCCCGACCGTATTGATGACGTGATAGTAGGATGTGCTAATCCGGAAGGAGAGCAAGGACTTCAAATCGGTCGTCAGATTTCTGTCCGTGCCTATGGTAAGGAAGTTCCGGGTATGACCGTAAACAGATATTGTGCATCCGGACTAGAAACCATTTCCATCGCTGTTGCGAAAGTACTTGCCGGCATGGGTGAATGTTATGTAGCCGGAGGAACGGAAAGCATGAGTATGATTCCAATGACCGGTTACAAATTGGCACCTTCATACGAGGTTTCTTCCCAATCTCCAGACTATGTCGTGGGTATGGGGCTTACTGCTGAGGCAGTCGCTAATAAGTACGGTATTACTCGTGAAATGCAGGATGAATTTTCTGTGAAGTCACATGAAAAGGCAGGTGCGGCGATTGACGAAGGAAAGTTCAATGATGAAATCGTTCCTGTAAAGGTCAAGCATGTTTTCGTCAAGGACGACAAGCGTCAAGAAGACGAGTGGACGGTAAGCATGGATGAAGGTGTGCGACGTGGTACTTCTATGGAAGGATTGGGTCGATTGCGTCCGGTTTTCGCTCAAAAAGGTTCCGTAACTGCGGGTAACTCTTCTCAAATGTCTGATGGAGCAGCCTTCGTCATGGTCATGAGTGGTGAAATGGTCAAGGAATTAAACCTGGAGCCCATCGCTAGGATGGCCGCTTGTTCGGTAGCCGGTGTAGAACCGATTTATATGGGAATCGGTCCTTGTGCGGCTATCCCAAAAGCATTGAAGCAAGCCGGATTGAAACTGAATGACATCGATCAAATCGAGTTGAACGAAGCATTCGCGGCACAGTCATTGGCGGTTATCAAGGAAGCCGGATTGAATCCTGATATCGTTAATGTGAATGGTGGAGCCATCGCATTGGGTCACCCGCTAGGTTGTACCGGAGCGAAATTGAGTACCCAATTGTTCAGTGAAATGCGTCGCCGTGGTCAAAAATACGGTATGGTCACCGCTTGTGTAGGTGGGGGTCAGGGTATTGCCGGTATTTATGAGTTGTTGAACTAATATTTCCCGAAAGGGAAAACATGATAATGGCCGCATCCTGTCTAGGGTGCGGCTTTTTTTATCTCAAAAACGGTGATTTTGAACATTTTTCCAGGAATAAAGTTGCATTGGTCGATAAAATTTTAATATTTCCATAACTTTATTCTTCTTTAAATTATCAACCATTTTCAAACCATAAATTAAACAAATCATTAGTCATGAGTGATTACAAAACGGCACTGAGTCCAAGTAAGGTTCAGGCATTTATTGACAGAAA
>JAHDCE010000005.1 GCA_020630045.1 Saprospiraceae bacterium
CGAATACTTGTGAAGGTTGTGTTTCACTTTGGAAGTTAAACCCATCAACTGTATATATATAAGGTCCGCCGTTTCCTCCGATGACAGTATCGAGAGAGAAGACTGTTCCGTATCCGAAGCAAAGTGGTTCTGCGGGTTGATTGTAGATAAATGTAATGGGTTCCGGTTCGGTTACCAATGCAGAAGCGGAGGCGGTACAGCCTTTTTCATCGGTTACGGTCACCTCATAAAACCCGGGTTCCAAATCGGAAACCAACGCGGTATTATCAGTGACATTCGGTGTCCATTGATAAGTGAATTCACCTGCATTTCCTCCTATGGGTTCTACTTGGATTGCACCATCATCAGTTTGGTAACAAGTAGAGTTGACGGTATCTAGGACGATGAGTTGTAGTAAATCCGGTTCTCCGATACTCAGGGGTTCCGAAATAAATGTACAGCCTAAAGCATCTGAGATGGTGAATGAGTATGAAGCGTTAGGGTCAAGGTTAATTGCGGTTTCACCAGATTGACCATTACTCCATTGGATATTATAGGGTTCACCATCACCACCAGTAGGAGTGACTTTGATGGAGCCATCTGTATCTCCTAGACAAGAGGCGGCATTTAGTTCGATATTCGAAACGCCTACCGGTGGAGGAGCGGGGACTGCATCAGCACCCATTTCAACGACAACGGTACAAAAACCATCTGTAACGGTAACGGATTGGTTGCCTTGGCAGAGTTGTGTCGCCGTCATGCTAGGGCCGGTTCCCGTCTCACCGCTTTCCCATGTAAATGAATAAACGCCACCGGATAAACCACCTGATCCGGCAACGGTTGCTTGGCCATCACAAGGAACCCCATTGTCACAACTTACTTGGACGACATTAAAAAATTCTACTTGAATGGGGGAGGGGTCTAATATTTCAATATCCGAAATAACGAAATCACAGTTATTTGCATCCGTTATGGTGACGGTATAGTTTCCTGCCAATAAATTGGTGGCAGTAGGGGTATTTTGTCCATCAGGCCAAGCGTATGTATATGGTGGAACACCACCTGCTACACTTACTGTAGCCGATCCGCTGAGTTCTCCCGGACAATTCGGTGGAACCACCACAGGAGAGGCGGTTTCGACAAAAGCCGGAGGAGAAGAAAGGAAAAAACTTTCTGTAGCGGAACAACCTCCGATATCAGTAACGGTAACTGTATAGTTGCCAGGAGGAAGGTCTGAAATGGTCGCTCCGGAAAAACCGTTGGACCAAACATAAGTATCAATCGGGTCGATGCCCGGAGTGACCAATGCTGTTATTTGTCCATTGGCACCATCTGCGCATAATACAGGTATATCTTCGTTGATGCCATCAATTGTAGGTCCGGTTGGTGGTCCGACTGTACCTGAAGCGATAGCCGAACATCCATTTTCATCAGTGACTGTAACGGTGTAAGTGCCGGCGACCAAGCTTCCGATGGTTTGAGAAGTTCCGGTGGTATTCCATTCGAAATCATAAGTGGTTCCCGATCCTCCTACCGGTAGTGCGGTAACTTGTCCATCATTTCCCATAGAACAAGATTCGTCAACAGCATTTACAGTAACTGTTAATTCATCTGGTTCGGCAATGGAGCCGGAAGATGTTATGGTACATCCTAGGGCATCTGTGATTGTAACATCATAGTTGCCTTCTCCTAGGGAAGTGACAGTATTTGAAGCACCGACTGATGGATTCCAATTGTAGGTATATCCTCCATTATTCGTTCCTGATACGACGATTGGATTTGCTGTTAAAGATCCATCAGTGAGTCCAAAGCAGGAAATGTCCGATTCGGAAACCGAAGCATCCAAAACCGTTAATGGGTTAATGGTTACTTGGTCGGTGATTGAACATCCGTTATCATCTGTTACTGTTACTGTATATGTTCCTGGGTCAAGTCCTGTGGCTATTGCCGTGGTTTGAACGGGAACGGTATTCCATTCATAATTCAATTCGCCGGTTGCGAGTGTTGTACCACCTGATGCTGTCATCTCAGCACTACCATCCATGTTGCCTAAACAACTGGCATCTGTTTTTGTGATGTTACCCACTACGGGTGGTGGTTGTGGCAGAGTGGCTGCAGCTGTCGCCGTACAACCATTGGCGTCTGTGACGGTAAGGTCGTAGGGGCCAGATTCGATACCTGATAAAACTTGGGCGAAGTCTCCTGTACTCCATTCAATAGTCAGGCCGGGACCGGCAGGCGTGATGACTCCATTAATGGTAATTTGTGCTTCAAGACTTCCGTCATCGTCTCCGAAACAAGTAGGTTGGTCGAGGTTGATGATATTCGCACCTAAACTTGGAAGGTCTCCGACGGTTACTACATCTGTAATAACGGTTCCGTCGTTGTCGGTAACGGTTACATTATATGTGCCTGATGCAAGACCGTTAGCTATTCCTTGGTTGCCGGTAGTGATAACCGTATTGAAAACTGGGCCGCCGGAAGTAGACTGCCAATCAAATCCGTAAGGAGAAGCTCCTCCTGTAATTTCGGCAAGGATGCTTCCTGTGGCTGAACCCGGGCAGGCATCTGTTGGGGTAAAGGTCGCAGAAAGCGGAGGAGTACAAGCGGACATATCCATCGTAAAAGAGGCTCCACATGATTTTCCATCTTCTATTGTAACTGTATATATGCCGTTTTCTGGAACTGTAAAAGTGACTGTATTTCCATGCTCTGCCGGTGCACTTGTAATATTGGCAACTACACCCGGGCTACCATTTTTTTCAATAGTAATGGTATAGGTAGAGGAGAAGCCTTCAAGTTGCGTCCACTCTGAAAGGCCACCTTCAACTACAAAGGAACCGTTACAAACACCTCCTGCATTGTTGTTGAGAGATGAACTTGTAATTTCATTTAGGTATACTACCCTGAAGAAATCATTGATATTGGCATTGACATCCGGTCCCTCGGGGCTTCCTTCGTATGTGTGGTTGGTTAGTTCCGGTGGGTTTATGTTGTCAAAAAAGTCTACTGTGATCGGAGCAAAAAACAATTCGATGGGGTCGCCTCCATTTAGAGCGGTTTGAAGCAACCCGGAGTTGACGAACGATCCGTTTCCGTTGATATCAGTCGACCCGTTGTCTACCAGGAATAAGGATGTAGCCGGAGGCAGGATAAACCTACAAGGGTCTCCTAATATTGCGGCGAAATCAGGGCCTGAAACAGTTGGTGGACATTCATAAAAATGATAAGTAATCCCCATTGCTGTAGTAGGGTCAGGATCTGCTGTTAGGACTTGGTCACCATTATGGGTGATGTTAAGAATATCACCAAAACAAAGGAATTCAACATCATTACTTTGGGCGGTGATGTCCAAGGCTTGCTCGGATGTACCCGCCATATTGATCATCATGGCCCTAGAAGGAAACTCAGATGGTCTGTCGGTTTGCCTCAGGCCTGAAGGTGTTGGAATCTGAGCAGAAGCTTGGAAAAAAAGTAAAAATCCGATTGCAAAAAATAGGAGACGTTTCTTCATTTTATTCAAGTAAGTTTGAATAAGTAATTCACAAAAATAATGGTCTTTCAAATGGGGGGCAATATAATAATATGGCACAAGTAAGAAAACGATGCAAATGTCTATTTATTTCTTACAAAAAGCCTAAAAATCAATGAATAATCTTTATTGATTTGAAAATAAATGGCCTTAATGTACTGAGTAGGGGAATTTTAATCGAATTATGTCATTCTTTTTCCATTGATGAAGACTTGATCTATTAGATGACTTCCAAAAGAATAGGGGATGTAGGCCAAGGAGGGTATCGGTTTTGTAATAAATAAATCTGCTCTTTTTCCTATGGTGATACTGCCTGTTTGGTTTTCGACTTCCATGGCTTTGGCGCCCATGATTGTTGCCGCATTAATGGCTTCCTCTGGTGTCATTTTCATTTTGATACAAGCCAAAGACAAGACAAAGGGCATATTCCCGGAAGGGGTCGATCCGGGATTATAGTCTGTTGCAAGAGCAACCGGTAATCCGGCGTCAATAATTTTTCTAGCGGGCGGATAATGGTCATTTAGGAAAAATGGCGCTGAAGGCAGTAAGCATGGGATGGTTTGACTGGATTTGAGACATTCTATTTCTTCATCATTCACTACTTCCAAGTGATCGACGGAGATGGCGTTATTCGCTACGCTTACTTGGATTCCTCCCATGCAATTGAATTGATTGGTATGGATTTTCGCCTTTAATCCATATTGTGCACCTGCTTGTATAATGCGTTCTGTTTCAGTGGGTGAGAATGCTACTTTTTCACAAAAAACATCGATGTAGTCCGCTAGTCCTTCATCTGCGATTTGGGGCAGCATGACTTCTATGATTTGTTTGATATATCCTTCTCTGTCGGATTTGAAATGTGCCGGAATTGCGTGTGCTCCTAGGAATGTTGCTTTGATAAGCATGTTGGATTTTTCCTTGAGTTTTCGAATGACACGTAATATTTTTAACTCCGATTCGGGGGTTAATCCATAGCCACTTTTAATTTCGACCGCACTGGTGCCAAAAGTTTGAATTTCTTTCAATCTGCTTTCAGCCATTTCTAATAAATGACTTTCTGATGTTTCTTGTAGTTTTTTGGCTGAATTTAATATTCCTCCACCTCTTTGGGCGATTTCTTGATAAGATAGTCCGTGGATTCGATCGACAAACTCTCCCTCTCGGCTTCCTGCAAAAACCAAATGTGTATGGGAGTCACACCAGCAAGGAAGTACATATCTTCCGGTGGCATCGACAACTTCTTCAAAAGAAGCTGTAGGGCATTTGTCCATTGAGCCAAAAGCATCGATTCTTCCTAGGTCGTTAATGATAAGAAATGCATCTTCTATACAAGGCAAATGAGACATCGCCTCTCCCTTTATTGATGGAAGAGGCGATGTGTTTCTTACTTGAACCAGTTTTTTAATATTCCTGATTAATCGCATTTATTGAATGGTTGGTTGATGTATCTCAATTTTATATTTGGCGTTAAATACACTGTAAACAAAGTAAGTTAAAGAATTGGGAACAAGATTTTGTCCTGAATCAATGAGCGCTCGGAGCCTGATAGCCCTAGCTATCATGGCGAGAACGTGAAGCGGAGTCAGGACGAAAGATGTTTTCAAAATTTAACATTATTTAGTTTACAATGTATTAAAATTATTTCATCTCTGCCAAATTCTTGATGACGCCGGATACTCCTTTTGATTTCATATGTTGTTGATAAGAAAAGGCTTTCGCACGAGAATCAAACTCTCCAATTAATATTTTGTAAACAGTATTCCCCTTAAAGCTACCGATGAATACAATAATCGGTTGGGGAAATTGTCCTTGTAGACGTTCTACCTCACGAAGTACGTTGCCATATTGACGGAATGCTCCGATTTGGACACTATATCCTTTAGATGCTTGACGTTCTACACGAAATCTGTATAAACCATCAGTACTAGGTTTAGGCTTTGTTTCTACAATTGGTTTCGGATCATCTTCCACGATAGGGGGGGCTGGATTCGTAACTGGCGGAGTAGGTTCTTCTATTTCTGTAATAGATGGTGGTTCCGGATCGAAATCAGGAGGTGTTGGCTCCACTACTTCTGGTGGAGTAGGTTCTTCTTCCATGACTACCGGTGGGGTTGGCTCGGGTATATTAATGGGTTTGGGGCAAAGATTGGAAGAGTTATGATGTGTTTCTAGGAAGCCCCTGAGATTTGATGCGGCCATGGTTTCTTCTCTTCGAGCGATTTCTTTGCCCTTACAGTCTAATACCATCAGGGTAGGTAACAAATTGATACCGTATTGTTGTTTGTAGGCAAACCCGTCAAAATCGTCGATATTGATTTTGACGGATACATAATTTTCATCAGTATACCGTACTAATTCAGGATCCGTAAAGGTATACTCGTCCATGAATTTACAAGGAGAACACCAATTTGCGTAGTAATCAATGAAAACCATTTTTCCCTCTTGACGAGCTTGTTCAAGAGCGGTTTGAAGTGGACCATTGTAGAAATTGACCTTAGGAGGGGCTGGTGTATCTGTTCCCATAAGAATGGGTAGGAACAAAAAAATTAAAAAGTACTTCTTCATTTTCCCTTAGTTTGTCGGATGTATGTTTTTTGAAATTAATTCCTAATATTTTAGGTTTAATTTCAGTGTTGTTTTATGGTTAAAAAGGCCCAAGGTGAATTAGCCTTGGCAATTTAGTCAAAATAAAATTGGAATCCAAGGACAAAGATTGGGATTGCCATATTGGAGCCCACTACGACTTGGGTATTAAATTGGTTAGGTCAGTATTAAAGACAACTCCTTTAGGGTATCAAATATTATACCGTTTACATATATTATCGATATAAATTTGAGTTAAGACAAAAAAAAATCCCGCGCCCTTTACAAGGCACGGGATTCTGTGTTAGAATGAATCAGTGATTAGTACTGAACACCCAAAGCACGAAGAGTTTCCATATCCAAGTTACCTACTGGAAGACCGTTGTCCTTCTGGAACTTAGTCAAAGCAGCCTTGGTTTGAGAACCCATGATGTTGTCAGAAGCACCAGGATTGTAGCCACGTGAACGAAGCGCCTCTTGAATTTGGCGAACAGTGTAGCTAGTTACTTGGTTACCACAAAGAACTTCTCTCCACTCAGAGAATCCACCTGGCTCAACCAAAACTTTCTTAGAGATAGTTTGGTACTCAGCAGGTACATCGATAGTACGAGTTTGAGCAGGAGTCTTGACAATTCTCTTAGAGATTGTCTTGTACTGAGCAGGAATTACTTCCTCACGAGTAGTAGCAGGAGTTGATACACGACGGATGGTACGAGTACCCATAACCGCAGGAACAACAGATTGCTCTGTACGTGCAGCGTTTCTTACAACTTGCTTAGTAACAGTTTTTGTGACAGCTGGGATAACTTCTGTACGAGTAGTAGCAGGAGTCTTAACAACTTTTCTTGAAACTGTAGTGAACTGAGCAGGAATTACTTCCTCACGAGTAGTAGCAGGAGTTCTGATAATACGACGAGAAACAGTAGCCATTTTCGCAGGAATTACTTCTGTACGAGTAGTAGCAGGAGTTTTCACACGACGGATGGTACGAGTCGCAGTTTTACCAGGAATCTCAACAGTTTCAGTACATCCACTGTCTGGAATACCAGAACCATCACAACCCTTGTTAATACGCTTGGAAACAGTGCGGTAAGAAGCAGGAACTTCAACCAAACACCAAACCAAACAATCGTTAGGATCAGCAGAAAGACAGTTACGATCAGCACGACGCTTAACCCACTTAGTAGTAGAAGGAGAAACTTCGATACGTTCTGTAACAGTTTCGTACTGAGGAGTCTTAGTTACCAAACGAGTAGAAGGAGCTTCTGACTCATAAGTTTCAGTAGTAGTTTCATACTCAGCAGGAACTGCAACTAAACGAGTAGATTCTTCTTCAACAACTACTTGCTCAGAAACAGTCTCATACTCAGCAGGTACAACTACCAAACGACGAGACTCGTCTTTTACCATTACTTGCTCAGTAACAGTTTCGTAAGTTGCAGGAACTGCAATCAAACGAGTAGATTCTTCTTGAACGACAACAGTTTCAGTAACAGTTTCATACTCGGCAGGAACTACGCGAAGTGTAGTAGACTCAGGAGTCTTTACATACTCTTCAGTAACAGTTTCATACTGAGCAGGAACCGCGATCAAACGACGAGATTCCTCTTGAACCAATACTTCTTCTGTAACGGTTTCGTACTCGGCACCGATAACTTCAGTTCTAGTGGAAGCACCTTTGGTTTCGATAGTCTCAGTGACAGTATCGTACTTGTCAGCGATCATACACTTGGCGTAACATTTGCCAGGCTCACGCTGGATGGGTGCATCGATTCCCGGTTGAGCTGAAGCTACAAACGTACATAGTACGAAGAACGCTCCAAGAATCAGATTCAATTTTTTCATAGCGAAACAACAGATTTGATTAATGAAATAAGATTTATTGCGAAATAAAATGAAAAAACTTTTTGACATGGATAGGTTGTTCTTGTCTTTACAAGGTTTTGGTTTTCTCCCGTTCCATGTTTTATTTTCAGGGCTTCCCCCAAAAGCGCCGCAAATCTACGATTTAGTTTTTGGATAACATAAATAATGTTTCGTAATTATTTGCGAACGTATATCAGCACTAGCCACTTTTGACATTGGAATCAACTCTCCTTTCTTGCTGATTATCATGATTTCATCCTTCAATATGGTGTATGTCGTGTTGCTTTGTTCTCCTTGGATAAAAAAAGCATTTACATCCTCCAATTGTTTTTGAAATGTTAATTCTATCTTTTGACGTATCTTTTTTATGTGGTCACTCGTAAAAGGGCGATCTGAAATTTCTACCCTAAATAATTTCCGGTGTAATAGCCCCTCGGAAATGAACCTTATTGTAAAATCTTCTTCTTTAGAAAATGCTTTCAAAGCCATGATTATGTCGGAATCGTCCAGGAGCGCGAAATTTTTAATGATTGCGTCTCCTTGTGAATCCAAGTCATTTACCGTGAAATTTTTTTCTAAAAAAAAATTTAAAGCGGCAGATGGTGTTCTTAATCCTCGACTTTCGGCGAGTTGTTTGGCTCGTTTCAAAACAGAAATCATCATGACTTCAGCAGCCAATGTTGATTTGTGCAGATAGACTTGCCAATACATTAATCTCCGAGCTGTTAAAAATCGCTCGATGGAATAAATTCCTTTTTCTTCGATGCAAAGTCGGTTGTCATGAACCATCAACATTTTAATAATTCGATGAAATCCGATAACTCCTTCTGCTACTCCGGTGAAGAAACTGTCCCTACTCAAGTAATCCATCCTGTCCATGTCCAACTGTCCGGAAACGAGTTGGTGCAAAAAAGGCTTGTGGTATTTTCCTGAGAAAATATCAATGGCCAGTGTTAGCTTACCATCAAATTCCACATTCAATTTTTGCATGAACAACAAGGAAAGGTCTTCATGGTGAATATCCATCAAAGTGTGTTCGAGTGCATGAGAGAAAGGTCCGTGTCCGATATCATGTAATAATATGGCGATTAAAACGGCCTCTGCCTCTTCTTCGGATATTTGAACTCCTTTACTGCGTAATACGTCAATGGCTTGAGTAGTCAGGTGTAATGCTCCTAGCGCATGATGAAATCTGGTATGCAATGCTCCTGGATAAACATAGTGGGTCAACGCTAGTTGCTTTATACGTCTAAGTCGTTGGAACCATTTGTGCTCCATCAAATCAAAAATGATGTCGCTGGGAATCGTGATGAACCCATAAATTGGGTCATTGATGATTTTTCTCTTATTCATGTTATGAGCTAAGACTCTTCCTTTCAAATGACTTTTCAAGCCGATGCCAAAAATCTTTTTTTCCGGCGAATCTGTACTAAGACTTGAAAATCGTCAAATGGGTTGCTTGGTGAATTCAATTTCTTGAAAAAAATATTTTTTTAATTTCTTCTAGGGGAAAACCCCATAGGAAAATGGTAAAATACCCATTTGTTGAAATATTTTTCCCTCTTCAAATCATAAATGGAGAATGGCTACGTATATATATGGTATATTTCCCTTTTTTAGGAATGAGTCTTCTACATATATATAATAGATGACTTTCAAAACAACATCTTTAAAAAGTAGTTTTTTCAGATTCAATAAATCAACCTGTTTTCATGGAAAACCAAATAACCATACTCTGGGCAGATGATGAAATAGATTTGCTCAAGCCCCAAATTTTATTTTTAGAAAAAAAAGGATATAACGTATTAACGGTAAGCAACGGACACGATGCCATAGAGGAATGCGAATCCTACAATGATATTGATGTCGTATTTCTGGATGAGAGTATGCCGGGTTTAACGGGACTAGATACCTTGTCTCGTATCAAAGCATTTGCCCCTCATTTGCCTGTAGTCATGATTACCAAGAATGAAGCGGAGAATGTAATGGAGGAAGCGATCGGTGCCCAAATCACCGATTACTTGATAAAACCGGTTAACCCGAATCAAATTCTTCTTACCCTAAAGAAAATCATTGACAAAAAAGATTTGGTCAAGGAACGCACCGCTTCCGATTATCGCCAAGAATTCGGAGAAATTTTTTCTCGTATCAATAGTGGCCTCAATTATATCGAATGGTCTGATGTTTATCGCAAGATTATCAACTGGGAACTCAAACTGGATTCTTCGGAGTCTGAGGCCATGACGGATATTTTGTCTACTCAAAAGAGTGAAGCCAATGGTGAGTTTTCAAAATTCGTCGAACGCAATTACTTGGATTGGTTGTATGACGAAACAGACGCCGCTCCGATTTTGTCCCACAACCTGATGCGGGAAAAAGTATTTGATGAAGTCGGTGCAGGAAAGAAAACGGTCTTTTTATTATTGGATAATTTAAGGTTTGACCAATGGAAAATCATCGAACCGGTCGTCACCGAGTATTATCGTGTCGAAGAAGAGGATTTCTTTTACAGTATTCTACCCACTGCCACTCAATATAGCCGTAATTCGATTTTTTCAGGTTTGATGCCTTCCGAAATACAAGAGTATTACCCGGATTGGTGGAAAAATGACAATGAGAAAGGAGGTAAGAACCTATTCGAGAAAGAGTTGTTACTCGAACAAGTCAGACGGACATTTAAGAATCCGGTCAAAACGGATTACGTCAAAGTGATTCATGCTCACCAAGCAAAAGAATTGGAGAGCAATATTTTGAATTTGATGAACAATGATTTGTCATGTATCGTCTACAACTTCATAGACATGTTGTCCCATGCAAGGACTGAAATGGATGTCTTGAAACAATTGGCGGGAGACGAACGGGCCTACCGTTCCTTGACCAAATCCTGGTTCGTTCATTCTCCCTTGTGGTCTGCATTGAAAATACTGGCAGAAAAGGACATTACCCTAATCATAACCACCGATCATGGTACGATTCGTGTCCGTCAGCCCTCTAGGGTGGTCGGCGACCGCGAAACCACTACGAACTTAAGATATAAGGTGGGAAAAAACTTACAGTTTGAACGCAAGGATGTATTGGCGGTGAGGAATCCCAAAGATGCTCTACTACCGACGCCCAACGTGAGTTCTACGTTTATATTCGCCAAGGACGATAAGTTTTTCTTATATCCTAATAATTACAATTATTATAATAATTATTACCGGGATACGTTCCAACATGGAGGAATCTCCCTAGAGGAAATTATTTGCCCGATTGTCCGGCTTTCGCCGAAATGATGACTCATATTGGGGAAGCTATTTGCTAGGACATTGTTCATTTGTCATGAACCGGTTATTTTTGCGAAAAAAATGTAATTATGTTCGGAAACTTAATGGGAGACATGGAAGCCCGCCAAGCCGAAATGAAAAAGAAATTGGCCACTGTTTTTGTTTCCGCGGAAGCGGGAGACGGAGCGGTTAAAATAGAAGCCAATGCTAACCGTGAAATCACGAATGTTTCGATTGATAAATCGAAACTACAGTCTGATGACATGGAAGAATTGGAAGATTTGTTGTTGATTGCCATTAATCGTGTGTTGGAGGATGCTGCCGAAAAGGAAGCGACTGCGGCACAAGATTTGATGAAACAGATGTTACCTCCCGGAATGGGCGACCTGTTCGGCGGTGGTATCTAATGATAAAAAGACATCATGTATAAATTGATCCAAACCATTGTCGTTGCCTTGTTCGCAGTGACTCCCTTTTTAGGATATGCACAACCTAGCCCTCCTGTCACGGACGGGCTGATCGCTTATTACTCTTTTGATGATTGCGACGTCATTGACGATACCGCTAATGGTTCAGATGGCGTTTTTATTGGTACGCCAAATTGTGTTTGTGGCGTGTCCGGTATGGCTTTGGAGTTAAATGGTTTATCCGATAAGATTTTGTTCCTAGGGCCGGTCAATAATTATTTCGATACGGACAATTTTTCCATTAGTTTGTATTTCAAACCTTTCGGCAATCCGAATGCGCAGGACTTATTGTCGAAAAGGGAGGATTGTACTGACGAAAACGCATTTTCCGTCACTTACACTCCTCCACTTAATACCGTTAATGCAGTATTGAGCGAGGATGCTTCAAAAGCTTCTATTACTACGGCTTCACTAAGTTTTTCTACTTGCTGGCACCATTTGGTTATTGTGCGCAGGGCAGGCAAGACTTCTTTTTATCTAAATGGTGCTCTTGCTGGGGAAGGCTCGGCCATTTCTCGTGTTGACTTGGATAATACAGCTATCTTGGCGATAGGCGATAGCCCATGTTTGAGTAGCTCTTTGAACCGATTCAAGGGGTATGTCGATGAGGTTGCTATTTATGGTAGAGACTTACTAGAGCCCGAGATAGAAGAATTATACTTAAATCCCGATCGGATTTCAAACAAGGATACCTTGATATATTTAGGTGCTTCATTGGACTTAGAAGTAGCCAATACTTGTGTTACCAATTTCAGTTGGACACCTACAGACGGATTGGATGATCCGTTCGTGGAGAATCCCGTGGCGACACCAACAGAAACAACTACATATGAAGTCGCGTTTCGTGATTCCAACGGATGTGTGAGTACGGATTCTGTCAGGGTTACGGTTATTGATCCATCTACTTTAGGATGTGATGAGATATTTGTTCCCAAGGCATTTACCCCTAATGGAAGTGGCCCTGTTGTCAATGAAACAATAGGGATTAGTAATCCATTCGCCTTGCAAGAATTGGTGTCTTTCGAAATATTCGACCGTTGGGGCGAAAGGGTGTTCCAGTCAGATTCGGCTTTTGATCAATGGGATGGTACTTTTCAGGGGAATCCACTGAATCCCGGTGTTTTTATTTATCGTGTCAGATACAAATGTGATGGCAATGAAAAGACAGATGCGGGTAGTTTTTCTTTGATGAGATGATTGTTGTATTGTCTTAACGAAGACTTTTTTTAGTTGATTTTGGCAAAAAAAACGAAATTAGTTTTGTGTTGTTCGTCTAATTGACATATATTTGTAATACACAACAAGAAAAAAATTCAGTTTTATTTAAGGGTGATTCATTTGGGTTTTTTACTTATGAGAGAATCTTGCAAAAGATTCTCTCTCTTTTTTTGCCCATATCAAATATAACATCTATTAGCCCTTATGAAAATTCTTGTCTTAGGAAATATCGGTTCGGGTAAAACCACACTCAGCCAACAATTCATTCAAAAGTATCAGGATTGGGGATATTTGGCCATAGATGACTATCGGCGAAATATTTCGGATGGAACCATGCCAGGAGATGCAAAAGCAAAAAGTGCTTTTGTTCATGCCATTACTCACGATGATACTCGACAAATCATCGAATGTACCGGTTTGGGGCGTTTGGGCAGTTCTGTTTTTCGAAGGATGAAAAAATATGAAGGTCGATTGGTCGTATTGGTATTGATGACTTCGCTGGAAACATGCAAAGAAAGAATTGAAAATCGAGTCTGGGATATTCCGTTTCCGGAAAAAATGATACAAGGAGAGGATTTGGTGAATAAACTGAATAAAATCTTTGCTTCTTCATTTTTATTTGAACGGTGGGGCCTCAAGGAGAAAACTACATTTATTCAACTGGATAGTGAATCGATTTCTTTAGAACAACAGATGATTCTCTTGGATACACTTGTGTAAGGATATTTAAAAAAGCCCCTTCCTTCAAATCATTTGAAGGAAGGGGTACATGTTTTTCCGTAAAGGAAAAGGACTATTGCGGTAACATCGTATCGTAACTCACTTCGATCAAGTCACCCGTGCCGAGGCCGGCACCTCCTAGGCCGAACAAAGTACGGTCTACTTTCGCCGTTCCGGCGACACGCATCGGAGACATGCTTTTGAATACAAAATCACTGGTCAATTCTTGTTTGATTCCTTTCATGTTGAGAATCATATCCGCAGTATAGGTATCTCCTTCCTTCAAGCGCACATTGCTGATATCGAGCGTCGCGGTCGTATATTTTTCAATATTGAAAAAGTCGGGTGCTTTGAGGTGGTCGGTCAATTGTGGACTTTTTTCCCAGATGGAAGTCAAGTCGATGGAAAGGGAAGCCGTCATGGTTTCCGGTTGTCCTTCCTTCATTTTTAACTCTGTGAAATGCCATTTTTTAAATGTTCCGTCGGCACTGTAACGGTCATTGGCCGCTTTCCAACCGATTTTGCCGCCTAGACTCATCGTTCCGCGTTTGTGCAATACACCTTCTTCGGTGCTCACTGCGGATTTGGTGCCGCCTGTTTTGGATTTACAACCGGCATAGGCCAATGCTCCTACCAAGAATGCAAAGAATAAATACTTTTTCATGTAATTGAATTTAATTTTTAAACAAGTTCAGAGATAAATTACACTGTGTAAAGGTCGGTGATTCTTGATGGGGATAAAATAAGGTATCTTAAAAAAATATCAGTTCAAGTGATATAAAATCACTCCTTGGATTCAAGTATGAACTTCAAATAAAATTGCAATTCATCTTTAGCGGGTGAAGGGCCATCCGGGCCATATACTTTAAATACTTCGAATAAAGGTAATCTGAAAGAAGCGTTTACTTGTATTTTTTTTACGGATTTGTCGCCCGGTATCGGAGTGAGGCGGGTGTCGACTTTGATCGGCGTTTCAATATTCATCATGGTGAATTTGCCATTCATGACCAATGTTTCTACTTGTCCGGCTACTAGGGGACGGGTGTCGGATGCCGCACCCGTAAATTCGAAATAAGCATCCGGGAACATGCCCATTTTGAGCATTTTGTTCTGGACTTCGTAATCGAAATCTTCCGAGCCCATCGTTACGTCCGATATTTTGACTTTGAATTTTCCGGTCGCCTTTTGCATGGAGTTGTTTTCGTCCAATTCCATATTTCCCGAAAGGGAAGTGACTTCCCCCGCATAATGATCGAGAGGGGGCAAAAAACTGAATATTAAAATCGGATCCTCTGCTTGTTTCCGTGCCTTGACTTTCCATTTTTTGCCGAAAGGCAAATCGGGATTTATCTTATCTGCAGACAAGCCCGCATCGTTGGCCGCAAGGTTGGGAACGATGTCCGTCCAAGCAATGCTCTTCACATTTTCCGGAACCGGACGGAAAGCGTCTCCTTGATTGGAAGATTGGATTTGCCGTTTGATTTCCGCTTCTATTTTCTTTCCTGCTTCGCGGAATAATTCATGACGGTCTTTCCAATTTCCTTGGACGAATGAAGGTTCGAATTGTTGGAAAGTAGGTTTGACACAATTGAATTGCGAATAAATTTCAGTGGTAATGTATAACTTTTTATCCTCACTGACATATGGGTAAATGTTGAAATAAAAACTCCTTGTATTTTTATTGATATTGAAATTAGAAACCCATTTGAAATCCGTCATCCCTTCGGCAATGGCTGCTTGTGTTTGGTTGATAAACGCTTGGTTATTTATGTCTTTTGGTGGGTGTCCGGCCGGTTCTGTTATTTTTATCGGAGCGGCGATTTCCGCTTTTTTATCCGTCCAAACCAGTAATTTGTCCTTGATGTTTTCGGCGTCTTTTTGGTGCGCCATTTTGCTGGTTCGTATGAAGTTCCGTATCCGTTTTGTATTGGAATAACGACCGTAATATTTGGAGTTGCCCGAGTCGTTGATGTAATAAATACTTGGGGTTGTGGAAACATTGGCCGGAAGGCCGTCAGAAACATCATGTACTAGAAATGATACGCCGCTTTCTTCGGCCACCTCCCTAATGGCCTCGGTCTCGATGTCGGTAATGACGGCATCCGCTTTTTGGGTAAACAATACAAGTGTACCTTCTTGGGTAGTTGGGTGTATTTCCTTATCGGAAAATAAGGAAAGAAAGAGTGTGAGAACGAAGCCGAGTATATACATATTGAATCGTAGATGACTTTTCTTTCCAACACTACAAGTGGAAAATGGTTTTATCCCATTTCGGAAACGGACATCATCCTGTCCTCTACTATGTGTACGAGTTCAGTGTAGTGTGGCATTCTTTTGGTCATCCGATTTCGTTCTAGTGGCAAATCAATGTGTACGTGCTCGACGAAATGACTGGGCGCTGACTTCATGATATAAATATCATCCGCCAGATACACCGCTTCCGGAATGTCGTGGGTGACGAATAAAATGGTAGGGTGGAACTCCGACCAAATGTCAAGAATCAAATCCTGCATGTTGAGCCGCGTCTTGATATCCAATGCGCCGAAGGGTTCGTCCATCAACAAGATTTTGGGATTGGCGATGATGCTCCTGGCGATGGCGACACGTTGCAATTGTCCACCGGACAGGCTAGGATATTGCGCGTATTTTTTTTCATGGCCTTCCAGTCCGACTTTCCGGATGATGTCCATCGCTCGGTCATCCCTTTCGCTCTTGCTGACACCTTTGAATTTTAGTGCGAGTCCCACATTGTCCAATACCGACATCCAAGGAAGGGATGAGTATTGTTGGAATACCATGCTGACACGATTGTCCGGCCCTACATCTTGTCCATTGACCTTAACAGTGCCCTCGGTGGGATCTTGAAGTCCGGCGATGTATCGGAGTACTGTGGATTTTCCACAACCCGACATGCCCAATATGACGACGAATTGTCCTTGCCCGGGCTTGTCTTCTACTAGGAAGCTCATGTTCCTGATGATCCAGTTTTGGCCGCCGTCGTAGCTTTGACCGATGTTGTGAAGTTCTATGATATTGTTCCTGCCGGTATCTTGAAATTGCATGGCTGATCGATTTCTTTTTGAATGAAAAGTTGGTAGATAGGATAGTGAGGTTATTTGCCGTGTCGGTCCCGTTCTAAGTATTTGTAAGGGAATAATATCCGGTCTAACATTTTGAGAATATAATCCTGGAATATTCCGATAAGGATAATAATGAGCAGGATGGCGAAAGCGTACTCGATATTACTTTGTCGCCTGAACTTGTAGATCAATCCACCGAGTCCTCCCGTATTGTTCAGCATTTCCGCAACGGTGATGTATGTCCACGAAATCGCGGTAAGGACCCGGATGTCATCCGAAATTCTGGAAAGAACGGATGGCAAATAAACGGATCGAACCGTTTGCCAGCTTGTAGCGCCCAATGTGAAAACCGTCTTGAGATAAACGTCCCTCACTTCATCTATCCGTTGGACGATGACCGGAATAAGGTAAACCATGATACCGAATGCCAAGAAGGCGATTTTCATCACTGCATCATTCTGAAACCATAAGATGAATATATATGTCGCCGCCGCTAAAGGCAGGAACCGGAAGGCGTCCGACAATCGATTGAACAACCCCCTGACCAAGGGAATCAGTCCTAGGGCGAATCCGATGGGAATGGAAATGAGAATGGCGATGAGATAACTCAAAAAATTGAGGAGAACCGATTTTCCAGTATTACCGACAAGGTCGTAATTTTGCATCAAAGGACCGAATGCGGCGACGATAGACAAAGGGGTGGGGAGGTATTTGTACGACTTTATTTTTTGTAGCCCGTAACCGTCAAGGGTTCCTTGATCCATGACCAGTAATTGGTCGATGTCTTCTACCAATAGCGAGTCGCTTTCGTTTGTCATTGACTAAGTCGGGAGTTTCCCCACGAAAATCTTTAACGATGACATTTTCTTCTGATAAGGATTCGGCGACAATAGCCCAGATTCCTACGAATAGGAACAGCCCGATCAGGCCGAATACGATTTGTTGTTGGAGGCTGAGTTGGCCTCTTAGTTCAAATAAATTTGAAAACATGGTTTCCTTGGTTTGTCGAAATTTTGGAAAAGATAGGGCTAGGATAAAGAAAATTCCAAAGGAAAAAGTAGGTTTTCCCCGATGGGAATAAAAAAACTCCGGCGTCGGAACGCCGGAGCCTCAGTTTTATACAAAGGTGAACTGTATAAAATTCTTTATTCAGCAACCAACTCGAAGTCGGTTCTTCTGTTTTTCGCTTTACAGTCGTCGGTGGCGTTGGCTTCACAGCCAGGAACCGGTTTGTCCGGTCCGTTTCCTAGGATGATGAAACGGTTCGCGTCCATGTTGTGCTCTTTTTGAAGATACTCAGCAACTGAGCGGGCACGTTTCAAAGATAAGGCTTTATTGGAAGTTCTGCTACCTACATTGTCAGTATTTCCTTCTACACGGATACGAGAGTTGGAGAACATCTTCGCCAAATCGGTGAATTCTTGGTCGATGATGTACTTCGCATTTTCATCCAACTTGTATTCTCCCGTACGGAAAGAGATGGATACTTGCTTGGTAGAAATCGCTTCCTTGTCCTTGTCGGCTTCGGTTACAGTGGTGAATTTCTTCTGTCCTTCTGCAGCATGTTGAGCTCCGTTCAAATTGACACCGGAAACAATGGATTTGTTGACGGCGAGCCTCCAACTTTTGGGTACTTCGTTGTTGGTGTAGCCCAAATCTTTGTAGATGTATTTCATTTTGTCATACAACTTTTCACCGGTTACTCCATTATAGTCGGGATTCATTCCGAAAAAGTTCATGTTGTCTCCATGTGTTGTAAGACGGACGTTGTTGATGGCATTGTAACAGAAGTCTTCTGGTTGCTCCAATCCTTCCGCTAGGATTTTTGCCGCCTCTCGCTTTTTAGCATCCGAACCATTCAATGCTGCTGCTCCCTTCATCCATCCTTCATACAATTGACGTAGTCTTTCTCTGTTATTTTCAATGTAATCGCGCTTGGAGATAAACACATCAGCAATGATATGCGAGGCGTTTTTTGTATTTTCAAGTACCCTTGATCCTGCGACCGCTTTTACACAATCTTCGTCATCCGGACTCCAAACGACTGCTGCGTCTACCTGTCCGCCCTTGAATTCAGTGGCGGCGTCCATGGCATTACCGAAGTATTTAAGTTTTACATCGTCAACTGTCAAGTTGTTGGCGTTCAACAACCAAATGAGGAAGGTGTGAGAAGGCGTCGCTTCGGCAACGGCAATGGTTTTTCCTTTTAAATCTCCCACATTTCGGATACCTCTTCGAACGACGATGGCGTCACCACCACGAGACCAATCCGCTTGGAAAACGACCTGTGGATTACCGCCTAAAGAATTGGCTTCAGTCGGGAATGCATCAATGGTTGTCCAAAGCAAATCTACTTTATCCGCTTCAAAAGCTTCTCTTGATGCTAGGAAGTCATCAAGCAATTCGAACTGAACCTGAAATCCATAATCCTTATAGAAGTTGGATTGTTTATTAGCCCTGAACCCTTTGTTCCAGTATTGACCACCTGCATATCCTCCCCAGGTTACGACACCGATACGAATCACATCATCGTTTTTCGGACGTGGTTTGGTGTCGTTTTGATCTGTTCTCGGGTTGTCATTGCTGTCGTCTCCGGGTGTCGGGACATCTCCGAAATAACCATTATCGAACAACCATTTACCACCGAAGGCCAAAGCGCCTACGATTACCATTACGATAAGGAGTTTTGAAAGGGGTGTTAATCTACGTCTTGCCATTTTTATATAATTTTATCGGCTAGGAAATACCTGCCGGAATGCGCTAGGACATCAGCGCGATAAATATTATTAATCGAAATTAAAAAAGTCGTCGTATTGATTTTTGTGCGCTTCAATGGGTTTACTGATAGGAGCGTCCAAGTCCAATACGTTATTGTCATTGTTGGCATCCAACAGCAAGTGTTGCTTTTCATCACCTAGTAGGAGCGACTCTCCTTCTTTTTCCCATTTTTCAAGCATCTTCAAGCCTTCTTCTTCAAAAACTCCGTTTTGAAGGTCGACCGAATCCATGAAGTTGTTGGACATTTCCATGAAGCGTTCCATCTCACCTACTTTTTCACTGACGTCTTCGGCGATGGCTTCTAGGGCCATGTCGAACATGACACGCTTGTCATTATTGCCGGAAATGATGTTCATGGCGGATTTCATGGCACCATGAGAAGCGCGGATCGCCTTACGTTCCTGCTCCTTAACCATGACTTGGTCTTTTACATCTTCTAGGAGGACTTCAGAGTTTTCATACATTCAATACGCGATATAAGATTTCCATCTTGCGATAGAGGTCTTCCAATCTCATATTCGACTCCTTCAAACGTCCGGCTTTACGCGACTTCAATATCATGATGTTGCGCTTGTCCTGCTGCTTGGCCCTGTTGGCGAGGCTCAAGTTGTTTTCAATCTGGCGGCTATTGTTCTTGATGATTTCTTTAAGCTTGTGCATTTGACCGCGGAGGATGCCGATTTGTCGATTCATCTTCCTGAGATTGTCTTTCAAATCTTCTACATAGCTTTTCAATATGCCAATCGGGTCGATTTGTACAAACAAACCAGTAATCCAACGCATGATACCTTTATAGCTGTACCAAATCAAATTCCTCATCCTAGGATCGACGATCATATAGATGAGCGCCGCGAGCGCTACTAGCATCCCTACTAGATAAAGGGTATTTGCAGCGGCAGCTATGATAATAGGCATGAAGGAATAGAGCAAGAAGCCCAGTCCTCCCAAAATACCAATACCTAAAATCATCCCGGTCGTACCTTCAGGCCGGGACCAAAATGATTTGGGTTTGAGTTCCTTATCCATATCTATTTAAAAATTTTTGCAAAAGTAATAATT
The DNA here is from genome assembly GCA_020630045.1 of Saprospiraceae bacterium. Lineage (GTDB taxonomy): Bacteria > Bacteroidota > Bacteroidia > Chitinophagales > Saprospiraceae > JAHDCE01. The sequence continues at coordinate 20,549 of JAHDCE010000005.1, forward strand.
AATCCGCCAATGATGCCACTTTTGGCTCCGCTCTTATTCTGCTGGAGGAGGAGTGTCGGTTCCGCCTTTTTTATTGACGAATTTATCCAAATTAATAATATCACTTTTAATTTGGTTGACTACGAATTCATACGAAGCATAGAAGTGATTTCTTTTACTATCGATTTTTACCTGGTCTTCCATTACTTGCGCATTAATGCTTTGTATTTGTTCTTCGATTTGACCGATTTCTTTTTGAAGTTGTTCAATCAGTTTTATTTTTTCCGCCCGTGCCTTTTGTAAGTTTTGCGACCGCTGCATTTCTCCTTCCACTTTTTGGGACATCCCCCTTTCCATCGCGTTGCGGAATTTTTCTTCCTCGGCTCCTAGGATATTTAGATAGTGTCCAGCAGATTCCATAATGCTGTCTACCGTTACACCCATAGTTTGGGCTGCCGCGAAAGCGCTTTGGAATCGTAGTGGTTCATCCATCGGCATTTTGGACAAAGATTGCAATGTGTTTTTGTATTCGAGATAATCGAACCCATCCAAATTATTATTATTGATGGCCTTTAAAAGATGATCGACGAATTCTTGTTTGATTTCCCCTTGTTCCGCCTTTGGAGTCAGTCCTTGTTGACTTTTAGGAGCGGGAACTTGCTCCTTGTCATTGTTGGTGACCTTTACAATTGTATTTTTCCCTCCTGTTGTGGGTTGTTCCTTTTTTTTAGGTTCTTTTTTTGGCGGTTCCTTTTTAGCTTTTTGATCGCCTTCTTCGACAACGAATAATGATTTTAAATTTTTCCAATTCATTTTGATGAAAAGTGTGTTTCAATAGATGTGATCACGATTTTTTTGACTATGCTCAAATTCTTTGTAATTACATCTAATATAATGTTTATAACATGTATCGGTTGTAAACCAAGCCATGGATTTGACCAAATGGCGTCGTCTTTCGACGAATGTGATAAGTAATCAGAATATTTGTTTGGATTGCGAACTCGCAAAATACAAAAAGGATGGGATTGTTGCTGCCCATTTCGGTTAGTACGGTCTATATTTGAGAATTAAAGGTTTGGAAGATGCCATTATATAGGATAAATGAAAGTTTACCGGATACACCGTCGGGCCGGAATATGAGAATCGTGAGCTTGGTTCCTTCCTTGACCGAATTGCTATTTGATTTGGGATTAGATACCGAAGTTGTCGGAATTACGAAGTTCTGTATCCATCCCTCCGAATGGTTTAAGGAGAAAAACAGGGTAGGGGGGACAAAAGATTTCAAGGTTGAAATGATTTCATCATTACGCCCGGATATCATCATTGCCAACAAGGAAGAAAATGATAAAGATAGAATTCTTGAGTTGGCAAGTCGTCACAACGTATTGTTGACCGAAATAGCCAATGTGCAGGAAGCTCTGTCCGCCATAGAATGGATAGGGCATATCTGTGGTCGCCCGGACTCCGCTAATGAGATGGTGCAACAGATAAAGTCCCGGCAAATTGGTTTTCCAAACATTGCCGACCTAGGAAAAGTCGCCTATATGATTTGGAAAAATCCTTATATGGCCGCCGGAGGAGATACTTATATTTCGGCCATGCTCGAATCTGCCGGCTGGACAAATGCTTTCAAGGATATGAAAAGATACCCTGAAGTTACTCCTGAAAAAATCATAAATGCGGGGGCAGATGTTATTTTTTTGTCGTCCGAACCTTTTCCCTTTCGGGAAAAACACATTCAAGAGTTGAATGAGCTGTGTCCCGGAATTCCTGTTAAATTGGTGGATGGAGAAATGTTTTCTTGGTATGGAAGCAGGATGCTGAAAGCATTTCCGTATTTCGGTGAACTGCACAAAAGGATAAACGATAAAGCCGGTGAATGATTGGTTGGCAACCGAAAAATCATTAACTTTGGGATAGCTTGGATTGGGTTTCAAATAGTTTTGAAATTTATTTCTAAAAGACTTTTTATTCTCAATAAAGTCTCTTATTTTTGCATCCCGAATTCAAAAATGGCTTCGTAGCTTAACTGGATAGAGCACCTGACTACGGATCAGGAGGTTGCAG
>JAHDCE010000493.1 GCA_020630045.1 Saprospiraceae bacterium
TCAAACTTGTTTTTATAAAAAATTACAACTTCACGAATCGATGGGTTTCAATCAAAAGGTCATTTTTCACAATACGAAAAATGTACTGTCCGGCCTTCAAATCCTGTAATCTGATTTGGTTGTTCCCCGTTGTCAATTCTTTCGAATGGATATCTCTACCCAACATGTCAGAAATGACGACAGTAGCATTTTCTTGGCTGTTCAGTTCCATAATCAAAACATCTTTGACCGGATTGGGATACCACTGAAGCAATGGTTGGTCGCCCAACCTTGAACTCGCTACTCTAAGAGGCGGCATGGTGAAAGTAGTCGCTGCGGTCAACAGGGTATATTGTGAGAAAAATCCTCCACAATCCGTTCTGATACGATATTGATAAGTAACACCGGGTGTAAGTCCGGCAATGGTTTTGAAATTGTTGCCCGGAGCCGTTCCGATCGTCGTCCAAGCCGATGTTCCGATTTGACGATACCTGATTTGGTATCTGATTGCTTCCGGTAACGGGTCCCATGTCAATTTTACCCGATCCGGTCCGGGGTAACTAATCGTTACCGAACTGAGTTCCGGAGTAGGGCAGGTACTGGTGAAAAATCGTTGGACATTACTATAATCACACCATTGCCCATCGACTTTAGCACGGACGCGGTATTCATAGACACGGAATGATGATAACCCGCTTATTGTTTTACTGGTCAAAGGGCTACCTGTACCGATGGTCGTAAAAGGATCGGTTGTTCCGTTGAGCCGATACCGGACTTGGTAGTTTTCCGCACCCAATACAGGGCTCCAAGAAATCCGAGCAGAGGTATTGCTGACCGGTTCAGAAGAAATGTCTTCTACGATGACACATTCGGGACAAGGCGTATATCTGAAAATTTCATAGCCGTAACCCGCTCCTAAAGAGTCCAGGGAGGCGCGGAAAAATAAGCTTCCTCCCGCTTCAACGAGTGTTGTCCGTTCATCCGAATAACTAGTATAACCGGAGTTGTGTACTAAACGTCTGTTGTCCAATTGGATAAGATTGGAACCATCCAGTCGATATAGGTATCCGCCGGCGACAAAAAACAAATCTCCATATAATTCTACGCCTTCATGTAATGCGCCGAACTCAGGAATTCCGGATAAAACGGTAGTTTGATTACCGTCATAAAACCAATAAGAATACGACGAACCGGAGTACACCCTGATCAACGCTCCTTGGTCGTTCGAGCCTATCAGTTTGTTTTGAGAATCATTTGACGGCCAGTTCAGGCGGAAGGTTCCACCTGTCGTTCCGTCGGTTTGATAAAAATGTTTACCCCATCGGAATAGAACGATACCGTTCGGCAATTCCGCCCATCGGCGGAATTGGGCATATTCATTAAGTGAACCTAAATCAGCGTTCAACGAAACGACAAGTGCGGGGGGATTGATTCCATCACCGGTATAGATGGATACAAAACTACCGCTTGAATTTCGAACCAATATATAATACGTATCTCCGGATTTGAAAACGTCTCCGATATAACTGAAGCTAGCGATGGTACTGATGTCAAAGTACATGAATGTTCCGGCTTCGGTTCCGTCGGTCATCCATAATTGGGTTTCATTGTTCGTATAAAAGTGGGCGATTGCTCCATTTTCTTCTACATACATCGGACGCATCTCTGAACCGCTGGTGCTAGTCAATGCCACTGTTTGTAAGGAGGTGACTTCGGAATCGAAAGTGAAATATGCTTCTGTTCCGGCAACTGTTCCGTCCGTTCGCCATAATTGTTTGTTTGAGGAAGAGTTTTGGAGGAATACCAAATGGTCCTTCAATGATGTAAACCCTTGGGCAGTTGTAGTTAGTCCTGTTGTCAGTTCCGTTTCTGTGCCGTCCGTTCCATTAATCTTAGTTAAGTTGTCGGCGAATGAGGAGTAAATATAAAGGTCGTTTTTCCACGCTCCGCGATATCCGTCTTTGTCGTAACCGGAGACCGGTTCGGAAAGCGGATGGGCATAAGAAAATCCCGAGCCATCCGCTTTGAATAAATTGGCATAGAACGAATTGATTTCTTCCCCGAAGAAAAACACCATATCACCTGCGGGAATCGGTGGCGAGGCGTATGAACTCCCAGTGTAACGTTGGTCAAGATCTTTTAAAAGTTGTGTTCCTGCAAGCGTCCCATCCGTTATGAATAATTCATAGTTGTATTGGGGATGCTCGGCTCTAATAAAATCTTGAGAGGGTGAATTGTAAATATTTGACGGGGTTAAAGTGCCTACCCAGGCATTAGGAACCAACGAGCCGTCCGCTTGTATTTTATCTTCTGTGAATATCAACTCGTTGTTCAAAACCCCTACAATTCCTGCGGAGGAAACCGTTACCTGAACCGTTCCTGTGGGTGTACCATCCGTTTTCCAAACCTCGTCATTATTGAAAGTGGTTTCGAAATAAGCTTCCCCATTAAAAATGGTGAAACCATGAATCGCATTCACTTGGGCGAGGAATTGATTGCCGCTTGAAGTTCCGTCGGTTTTCCAAAGTTCTAGGTTGGTGCTCCCGGTTTGGTGCTTTGTAAAATATACTTCGTTATTGAACAGTCCGATAATATCCAATTGCCTGGAAGAGGAGCTGTATTTTCCTAATGTCGCTAATTCTGTCGCTTGGAATTGTACCCCATTCGTTTGCCATAGTTTTATGGTATCGCCAAAATCGTTCCTTGCAATAAAGAGCAGCTGATTACCCAGTGGGGTTAGCCCTGCTACCGCATATTCCGTTCCTGACATATTATCGACTAGAGTCGTGCTTCCGTTGCTGGGGTTGATTTTCCAAATTGAATGTTCAACCTGTCCATCGTTGTAAATATCTCCTGTAAAATGGACTTCATTATTGAATAAGGTCATCCTGTTTCTGCTAAGCGCTGCCCCAGCGCCCGTAATGGCAAAGTTGGAAGAATTAAAGCGAATCGTTCCCGAAGTCGTTCCGTCGGTTTTCCAAACCCCTATGGTATTGTCCCCGCTCAAGCCGAAAAAATAGAATTCTCCATTATGTCCGAGACTCGGAAAATCAAAAGCTCCATCGAAGCCACGAACGAAGCTTACATTATTCCCCGCATCTATCTTTTTAAGTTCCCGTTCTCCTGAAGTCAAACCTCCTTGGAAGTAAATGTCACCATTGAATTCATATAGCCAGTAATTAGAATATGCAGAGTGTTCACTCCAATCAAAAAGTCGGATGGTTCCTTCCGTTGTTCCGTCACTGACATATAAACCATGACTGAACCCATCATCGGCAATGAAGTATAGATTGTCCCCCCTTGTTACCGGACTGATGATATCTGTGTCTCGAGTACGATTATACAAATCCATCATTTGCAAGCTATCGCAAGTTTGGGCCCTTATTTCTTGAAAAAAAACAAGTAGAAGGATTAGAATCGGGAGGTAGTTGTATTTATACATTGTTGTAAGGTTTAATTTCATTGTAATTATGATTCATTTTTACACAAGTGGTCGGATGACAATCGAATACTTGATATAAAAGCAATAGTTGATAAGGTATCCTCAAAATTAAGTGGTTCGCAAATTTGCACCACCTGAATCCATGACGTTAAAGTCCAAAGTTAGCAAGCTTTTCAACTCGGACTTGTACTTTTTGATATTAGATGTTATCACGAAAATTGAGTATAGCCAAATCGTTATTTTGAAAATCAACTTCGTTATTCCCCTTAAACGTAGCTACG
>JAHDCE010000494.1 GCA_020630045.1 Saprospiraceae bacterium
ATGCGAAGCGGAGTCAGGACAAAAGATGTTTTCAAAATTTAATATTATTTAGTTTCCAGTGTATTAAATTAGAGATATTGGAAAAAAGTAGCAGCCCAGTGTTAAAGGCATGCACACAAGTTTACAAGAATTATATTGAAATTTGAAAAAAATGACGTTTAAAATGTGGTAAATAGGGGAGATTGGCCTACGTATTAAAAGTTCTTTTTATGCCAAACCACATTTTTTGACTTTTGCCTTCAGCAAAGGAGGAGGTATAGGGGAAAGAGGAAAACACCACTCCTGAAAATGGATGGAGTGGTGTTTTCGATTCTATTCTAATCAAGTAAAGTAATATTACTTGTTCAAATTCAAATAAAGGGGGAGTCGTAAGTTAGTAACGCTCAAAAAATAAATTGTCGATTTGAAAATCGTAATTTTTAGTTTAGACGAGGCAATTTTTGAAGGAATAGCAGAGCTATTGCTGAAAAAATTAACGAAGTATAAAGTAAAAAGAACATAAGTGAAATCGGTAAGTTATTCTTTGACTGTTACTTAGAGCCTGTTAAAAATTATTTTTTTCTTTAATATGAAATGAAATTTTGCCAAGGATGAGCCGCTTTTTTTGAGGAATAGCCATAGCTATTGTGATAAAAAACGGCGAAATAATTGGCGAAATGGCGTTCATATTATGAATTATACTAAATTTTAACAGGCTCTTAATACGCTAATTCTTCGATTAATCGGGAAATTTGGTTGAGTCGATCACCGTTTAGTCCGTAGTAAATGTACTTGCCGTTCCGTTCGGTCGTCACGACGCCCGCTTTACGTAGGATAGCTAAGTGTTGGGAAGCTACGGATTGTTCTAAACGAAGCTTAATGTAAATTTCCGTTACCGTCATCTTTTCATGTTCCTCCAAAAGGTCGATGATGGATTGGCGAAGTTTGTGATTAACAGCCCGAAGTACAAGGACGGCTTTCCGCAATTCTGCGTAGTCGAGCTCGATGGCTTGACGACCGTGTTCTAGCACAACAGTTTCATTCTTCTGCTTTCTCATCTTAATGCATTTAGTGTAAAAATTTAATAATAGAGTTGGATTGGACTTGAGTATGTTAGTGTATGTTTTATGTGACAATTTTCAAAAACTGTACCAACTCTATTGTTTATGGTGCTTAACAAATATATACAATAATATCTTTTAACAGGAAATATATATATAAGAAATTCACAAACGTTTTTTTGGCGTCGTAATATTGGGAGATTTGTAATAGAAGGGGACAGAATAGGCTAGGTTTATTAAGTCATTGTTTTTGAGGGATTTAATGGCGATTTTGGCCATGTTTGCTGCGGAACAGGTGACATCAATCGTATGGAATTCCCCTTCGTTTTCATGAGCGTTGACTTTAAACGCTCCGTTTCCACAGAAAATAGTATGATTTTTTTCTTTTCGCCAAGCTCCTAGGGCTGTTTCATCTATGATTAATGCCTGTGTTTCGTGAATTTCGACCAGATTTGTACCATAACAAGCAGTATAAACTTCCATTCTCCGAGCATCTATCATGGCATGGATATGGGTATCGGGTTCTAAATTGGGATGATTCATCAGGACTCCGGCTGCCAAACTTTTTAGTGTGGGGATTCCGATCAATGGGATGCTTTGAGCGTAGCAAAGTCCCTTGGCCGTTGACAAGCCGATTCTCAAACCAGTATATGAACCCGGCCCTAAGCTGACGGCCACTGCATCCAAGTCTCCGGTTTGTAATTCTGCTTCTTTAAGACATTCTTCTATATATATAGTAGTAAGGGCGGCGTGGGAGTTGGGTTTTGTGCTTTCGCGTAATACAGAAAGGGATTCGCCGATGGTGAGTCCGACCGAGCAAATATCCGTAGCGGTTTCTATGAGTAGTATATTTGGCATTCCTCTTTTATTCTTCAAGTGCGAAATTCGTCATATTAGAGGGAATGACCAAATGGATTTATTGAGACATGATATTCTTGTAAAACCTTTTTTGCCGGATAATGGCTTTCGCCATTCTTAGAAGTTCTTCGTTGGTTTTATGGAGTTTTAGTTTTTTTCTTTTCCTTCTTGAATGATTAGGGGCAGTGCGTTTTGATAAGTAATCATTGACTTTTAGAACCGTAAAGGTTTGACCCATAAATGTGAAATAAACGGCACGTCCATAATATGCCGTTTCTTGAATCATCAGGCTTTCATCGAAATTTTCTTCATCTTCTTCAACTTTCCAATCCGACCAGACGATTTCTTTTTTTATCATCATGTTGTTCAGAGAAGAAGTCAAAGAGTCTTTGGGTACAAAGTCAATAGTCTGGTGTTGGAGCAAGGTCGTGAATCGGTCTATGATTTCGTCATTTTCACGATTGGAAAAAAAACGATGAGAAAAAATATAGGGTGTCAGAACCCATAATGCGGAATCTATATCTTGCTTCTTTTCAAATAGTTCGGAGTAATTTAAAGCCATCCTTTTTTCATTCCAATAATATCCATTGCCGGATTTTGTCTGATAAGAGTGTGGTTGGATTGATAAGTCTAAATAATACCGGGCTTGGTCAATGTCGTTCTCCTTCATAAAAACCTTATACAATAAAACGGATGCTTGGTGTTTCAATTCCCTTCGTTGCATTTTGTAAATAGGGTTGATACAGGATTCGCCGGGGTCAGAGGGGGCGGGTAGACATTGTTCACGATAAGTGAATGCTTGGATGTTTTCTTTGTAACCATCCGCCATGAGGCTTTTGGCGATGGTGATACTTTTATCTGACTCGCCGATTTCAAAATATTTTTTTGCGAGTAAAAGCCGCACTTCATTTTCCATCTCATTCTTTGGATATTTCTTCAGGAATTTCTCGCTCAATTCAATTGTCTTTTTGGGTAAGTGGTCGCAAAGACTTGATTGAATGCCATGAAGTAATTCGCATTCGGTTTGTGCATGAGAGGTGAGAAATAACAAAAGTAATATTGGAATAAGGATGACATGTTTCATGGATAAGTGTTGTTTTCAATCCAATAAATATAATGAGCAAAGTCTTTCGGAGTTTTCAGGATTAGATAAGTCTATTTGAATGAAACCATATTCTTTGCTGACATAAATATCAGAAACATAAGATATATGAGGAGCGTATTTTAGTCTTTTAATCGAGAAATGGTAAACGTCACTATTTAAATCGTCGTCGTAATTTTTACTTTGGAAAGTGATTATTCCTTGTGGAATTACATCCAAACATTCTACATTCCACGAATCTCCGGGATTGGCGTCGAATGATAAGAACTTTATTTCTTGATTGCATTCGTCTTTTCTTCCGTATCCCTTGGGTAGATAATACAAGGTTTCGTTTTCCATTCGTAAATGTCCGGATACACTTGATTCATATTGAGAGTTTACGAATGGAAAATATTCTTTATTATTATAGTATTGACTTTTTCCTTGTATTCCCCAAAAAAGATATTGTTCACCGAAGGCTTTGGTGGTGCATTTTTTTTGAATTATCCTAGGGCTTGTTTTTGGGAAAACCGCGATGCTTTTTTCCTGAATAAAGGAAGACTTGGAACAAGAGATTGCAAGTAGTACAATTTGAAAAATAATAATGATTTTCTTCATGGTTAGTAATTGATTTTTTCAGGTTTTATGTTGGGAATTCGTTGTAGTTTGACTTGAGGTTGAGTTATTCTATTAAAGATGATTTTCGAGATTTTTATATCT
>JAHDCE010000495.1 GCA_020630045.1 Saprospiraceae bacterium
AGTGGATTTTCAAAATAACAATTTGGCTATACTCAATTTTTCGTGATAACATCTAATAGATGTAGTGATAAAAACTTTTTCTAATCAGATGGATTCTGCGGATTCAATTTTAAGGTAAGGGCTCGGCCAAAAGTAATGTATAGATACAGGCGAGTGGATTTTTGTGGTAGTCAAGGCGTGAAAACCGCGCATAGCCTAGCTACGCAAGGATTTTCACAACGCAGCCTAGTGCGAAAATCCGCCGCATGGACGATATGATTACTTTTGGATGGGTTCTTAAATGTTCGGTTCCTTTCAAGTTCGGGAGTTGAAACTCGCTTTAAAGTTTAGAAAACGCATTAATGAATTGTTTTCTAGTCGAATGAGCGCTGTTATTTTTCTTACTTTTGCAAACATGAAATTTTCTTCCCAACTCATAGAAAATGCAGTTGACGCATTCGCCTCCTTACCGGGAATCGGAAGGAAATCGGCTTTGCGTTTGGTTTTACATTTGTTGAATAAAGATCAATCGGATGTGGAAGACTTCGTAAATAAAATCGGCGATGTCCGGAAACACATCAAAAGCTGTGTGAAATGCCACAATTTATCGGATAAAGATATTTGTACGATTTGTGAAGATGTACATCGTAATCAAACTTCCGTTTGTGTCGTAGAAAACATTCGCGATGTGTTAGCTATCGAAAACACAGGGCAGTTTCGTGGGGTTTATCATGTCTTAGGGGGCGTGATTCGTCCGATTGAAGGTATTGGCCCCGAACAATTGAATATCGACTCTTTATTAGAACGGATTTCCAAGGATGGTATAAAGGAATTGATACTGGCGATTAGTCCTACGATAGAAGGGGACACGACCATGTTTTATATATCGAAACAATTAGAAGGGAAGGAGGTAAATGTGACTACGATTGCCCGAGGGGTATCTTTTGGAGGAGAATTGCAATATGCGGATGAGTTGACATTAGGCCGTTCTATAATGTCAAGGGTGCCTTATAGAACAAGTTGATTAGAGAAAAGGATAAAGACAGAATGTATGATAAGGAGTTTATTATTAATAGGAATGCTGTTTTTTTGTGTCGGATCGACGAAAGCACAGTATAATGGCGACCCCATTGATTTCCGTGAGTTTTATTTTGGAACAGGGTACAATTTGAGTTTTTTCCAAAAAGACCGGTTGAATACGGTTATGAGGAGATTTAATGATAACCACCCGGAAGTCACGAAAGGTTTTAAAGATGTCCGGATGCCCAATGGTTTTTTATTATTGGGAGGAGGTGTGATTGGTGTATTTAATATAGAAGCTGGAGTTACATTAAAGCAATTGAGGAGAACAAGTAAGTTCAAGGTTGATACGGGAGAAGAAAGGCGTTTTGATATCCGATTCAATTATACGGATTATCATCTCGCTACAGGTTTGATGTTCCATATTTCAAATAACTTCGGGTTTGGACTGGGAGCGGATGTGAACTATGGCAGATTACAGTTGAAAAATAGGGAGGCAGCTGCAGGTTCTACGAGGGGAGCATCATACATTAATCTTCATAGGGAAAGCTATTGGGGAACCGGTGTGTTCGCCAATTTATATTTTGGGGATATGAATGATGAGAACACCAAGTTAATGGTTCGCCCATATTTCAATTGGGTGTTTGGTGATGCTGATATAACAGCTTTAGATGCAGAACTCAATCCCGAATTACCTGCGATGAGTTCAGAAGACTATAAGTTTTCCATGAGTCATTTCGGGATTAAATTCATTATTGTTTATTCGGCGGTTAGATAAGTGGGGCTCTCTACAAGGATATGAAGCTGTCCGTCATCATCGTCAATTATAATGTCCGGTATTTTCTGGAACAAGCCCTATTGTCCGCATTCAAGGCGGCAAACCGAGTTCCTACAGAAATATTTGTGGTCGACAATAATTCTGCTGATGATTCGGTCAGGATGGTCAGGGAGCGTTTTCCTGAAGTAATCCTGATAGAAAATAAGGACAATCCGGGTTTTTCCATTGCAAACAATCAAGCTATCCGACTCGCGAAAGGCGAATATGTCCTACTATTAAATCCGGATACTGTCGTTGACGAAGACACCTTTGAAAAATGTGTTGCTTATATGGACGCCCGACTCGATTCAGGTGGTTTGGGCGTAAAAATGATAGATGGCTCAGGGACTTTTTTGCCAGAATCTAAAAGGGGATTCCCCACTCCGTTCGTGGCTTTCTGTAAGGCTTTCGGGTTGTCTAAAATATTTCCTCAATCAAGACTGTTCAATCGATATCATCTAGGATATTTGGACAAGGACAAAAACCATGAAATAGAAGTAATGGCAGGAGCATTCATGATGCTTCGAAAGTCTGTTTTAGATAAAATCGGTTGGCTGGACGAAGCATTTTTCATGTATGGAGAAGATATCGACCTTTCATATAGAATCGTAAAAGCGGGATACACCAATCATTATCTAGCGGATACGACCATTATCCATTACAAGGGAGAGAGTACCAAGAAAGGAAGCCTGAATTATGTTCGGGTGTTTTACCAAGCGATGATTATTTTCGCAAAGAAGCATTTTCAAGGACGACAAGGAAGATTATTTGTTTTTATGTTGCGGGTAGCCATATACATTCGTGCTGCCTTGACCCTTTGTTTGAATATACTCACCCGTACGGCTTTACCTTTATTTGATGGCTTATTGATTTCATCCGGATTATTCGTTTTGAAAAATATTTGGGCGACGAATTACTATAAAGACCCGGACTATTTTGATGATAGTTTTTTGTGGTTTAATATCCCTTTATACACTGCCATTTGGATGTTTGCGGTATATTTTTCCGGAGGATATGATATTAGGGATAGTTTGAGGCGTCCGATAAGAGGCGTATTTGTAGGAACCATATTCCTAGCTGCGGTATATGGATTTTTGGACATGCAATATAGAAGTTCCAGAGCGTTGATTGTCCTAGGAGCATTTTGGGCGTTTTTCAGTGTTATTCTTTCTCGGGTTTTATTTCATTTTTATGAACATAAAAACTTGAATATCGGGCAAAAAAAACCTGGAAATTTAATCGTAGTAGGAACGGAGTCGGAAGTAGAGCGAAGTTTGAAGTTATTGCGAAAAGCCGAGGTGAATAAAAATGTAATCGGAGTGGTTTCCCCCGATTCAAAATATTTTACCGAGAAACATTTAGGGCCATTTGACAGATTGGACGAAATCGTGAAAATCTATAAAGTAGATGAAATCATTTTTTGTTCGAAAGATATTCCTTCCCATGATATCATGTCAGTCATGGGACGTATGGGAAGTGATGTCAAATACAAAATATTGCCGGAAAATAGCTTGAGTATCATAGGAAGCCATTCCAAAAATACTTCCGGACAATTATACACAATAGACATCGAATACAAAATTAACGACTCACTCAATCAACGAAACAAAAGATTGACGGATTTTTTGTTTTCAATAGCTTGGTTGTTGTTTTTGCCACTAGGTTTTTTTCTGTTACGAAAGATTCCTATCAGGGACGTTTTTTCGGTAATGTTAGGGAAAAAAAGCTGGGTAGGTTACCATCCGAATGGAAGAAACTTGGACACACTACCCAAAATACGACCCGCTATTCTCAATCCTACGGATTCATTCAACTGGACAATCGAAGATACCGCTACCTTGCAAAGGTTGAATTTCCATTATGCC
>JAHDCE010000496.1 GCA_020630045.1 Saprospiraceae bacterium
ATTCGTATCGGATAGTATCTTTTCCACTTGGAGAAATGATAGCGGTTAAATACCATGTAGAAGCGATTTCATTCGGCTCGGGAGGACATGGGTTTAGTCCTGTATTTGTATTGCAATAAGAGTGGGTTATTATATGGTCGATTCTCGGTTCTCCGGAAAAAATATCCGTTCCGAAAATATACTTTATCCCGTCTGTGTCAGTTATCGTCCAGGTTCTTAAATCCGGGCTTTTTTCGATTCTGATATTTTGATAAGGAAAAACATGTATCCTGTTTTTATGATCAAATAAAAACTTGGCGGATGTTCCGTTAGGTGTCGAGAAAAACCAGATGTCAGGTTCCGTGTCTATACATCCATTCATCAGTTGCCAATGATAAATCCCTTCTGAGCATAAGTCAATATCAGGTGTTCCTTCAGCAGTAAAACCTTGTCGTAATGATGTACTTAAATCATCCGCTTTTCCGCGAATCGTTCGACTTAAGACACCGCCTCCGTTCAGTGACCAACCGGAACCGACCCAAGAAGGGATTTCTTCCACTTTTAATCCTCCGGCATGATAACTGGCCGATATCGGGACACTAAGTTCACGACTCTGTAAGGTGTGTATCGGAATGTTGATTTCAGGCGTTCCACTATAGTGGCTGACTGGTATATCCAAATATTTGCCTAATGCCGCCGCTTCAGGTGTCGGCGGAATAATGTCACCGGTCGGATTCATTTGACTATAGCTAGGTGCCGCCCCCGTAGACGGAACTGTTTGTCCTGCTAAAAAATGAATACTGAAAAAAAATAAAACGGGTAGGGTAGAGAGGGTGATTCGTAACATAAAATTAAAATAAGGTTGGGTTCCTTTTTTAGCGGAGACGACGACAGGGCTGTCGCCGCCTCCTTGCTAAATGATAAAACAATAATCCACTTTCGCCTATATGTCCCTATTACCACCTATTTGTTACCCATCACCCAAAAATTTTTTTCAAAAAAATAAATTGGCGATATCCAAACACCCATAATCCACCCTAACTTCACTATTCACTACATTTGCAAAATGAAATCGAAGAAGGAACAAATATTCGAAGTCTCGGCACGCCTATTTCGCAAAAGAGGATACGTCGGAACATCTATGCGGGACATCGCCAAAGGTGTAGGAGTCGAAGCGGCAAGCCTTTATAACCATATCAAGTCCAAGCAAGAGATTCTTCATGAATTGTTATTCGATGTTGCCGGGAGATTTACGACTGGTATGGACGAGATAAGTGATTCCTCGCTAAACCCATTGCAAAAACTGGAAAAACTCATTAGTCTCCATGTTCGATTAGCGGTGGAGCATACAGATGCAGTATCGATTATCATTGGCGAATGGGTGCATTTGGAAGAAGCGGCGAAAAACGAATACACGGGACTTCGCGATACCTATGAGGAGAAGTTTAAAGCCATCATCCAAGACTGCATTTCTGAAGGACATTTCAAGCAAGTGAACCCCGAAATTGCCTTGTTTTCCATCCTCTCAACCCTTCGGTGGCTGTATTCTTGGTACAGCAGGAATCGTGAAATCAGCTCGGTCGAACTGGAAAAACAGATGATTGAATGTTTACTAGTCGGGTTAAAAAAGTAGAGGGATTTGTAAACAATGCTAACAATTGTTAGTTTTGTAATAAGGGTATGCTTAAATTCCAATGATTGTGCGAAAGAGAAGGAATTTTATTCTGAACTAGGCAAAAAACGTAGGCGATGCCATAGCATCGGCGAGGCTTTTTAACGACGTGCAGGATGAAATTTAACTCTTGTAGCCAATTGATTGGATTTTAAGCATACTCTATATAATCGTTAGTTAAATCAAAATTAATGTTCTACCCACTCCAAGTAGAAGAAGTCTCCAAAACAACATCTGACTGCACGGTGGTCGAGTTTCGTGTGACCGAAAACCTACGTGAAAAATTCAAATTCATTCAAGGGCAATACCTCACACTTAAGACCGAAATCAATGGAGAGGAAGTACGTCGTTCATATTCTCTCTGTTCCAGCCCCCTTGACGGGGAATGGAAAGTTGCGATTAAAAAAATTGAAGATGGAAAATTTTCCACTTTCGCCAATGATGTGCTTCGTGCCGGTGATACATTGGATGTCATGCCACCCAATGGAAGGTTCTATAAAGAAGTCGAGCCGAATTCGAAAAAAAATTACATCGCATTTGCTGCGGGGAGTGGGATAACGCCTATTCTCTCTATCATAAAAACACATTTGACCGCAGAGCCTGATTGCTCTTTCAAATTGTTTTATGTAAACCGAACCGCGACATCCGTCATTCTCAAAGAAGAAGTGGAAGCGCTGAAGAATCAATATTTGAATCGCTTTGAAATATTTTACTTCCTGACACGTGAAGAACGCCACGCTCCACTTTTCAATGGAAGGATTGACGAGAAGAAGTTAGAAAAGATTTTCAAACTACTTGTCGATGTCAATGAAGTGGATGATTGTTTTGTCTGTGGTCCGGAAGAAATGATTTTCTGTGTACGGGACTTCCTTTTAGAAAAAGGAATGGACAAAAAACACATCAAATTCGAATTGTTCAATACAGGAACAGGCAAGAAGAATCAAAAAGCTGTAACTTCAAGCAATACGGGAGAACAAGGTGTTTGTGAGGTGACCCTACAAGAAGGGGGCAAGACCTTTAACTTCAATTTGCCGAAAGGCGGCAATAATATTTTGGATGCTGCATTGAACGCTTCCGCCGATTTGCCGTTCGCTTGTAAAGGTGGAGTTTGTTGTACGTGTCGAGCCAAGCTCGTCGAGGGTCAGGTTGAAATGAAAGTCAACTATGCCCTAGAAGAAGATGAAGTCGAAGCGGGATATATATTAACTTGTCAAGCCATACCGCTTACCGATAAGGTCGTAGTGGATTTTGATGCATAAAAAAGATAGCCATATGGAAAAGGATATTAAAATCATGGAAGAAGAATTCCAAGCAAGAATCGACCGGGGCGAAAACATCGAGCCCAAAGATTGGATGCCCGAGAAATATCGTAAAACCCATATCCGTCAAATCTCCCAACATGCCCATTCCGAAATCGTCGGGATGTTGCCTGAGGGGAATTGGATTTCACGTGCTCCCTCCTTACGGAGAAAAGTCGCCTTGCTGGCGAAAGTGCAAGATGAAGCCGGCCATGGTTTATACTTGTATTCTGCTTGTGAAACATTAGGCATCAGTCGGGACGAATTGTTCAATCAACTACATTCCGGAAAGGCGAAATATTCCAGCATATTCAACTATCCCACTACGACTTGGGCGGATATGGGAGCAATCGGTTGGTTGGTCGATGGCGCAGCTATCATCAATCAGGTGATGTTGACAAGAACCTCCTTCGGACCCTATGCCCGTGCGATGGTTCGTATTTGCAAAGAAGAATCGTTCCACCAACGCCAAGGTTACGAAATCATGTTGACCCTTTGCCAAGGAACGGAAGTGCAAAAACAAATGGCACAAGACGCCCTCAACCGATGGTGGTGGCCATCTTTGATGATGTTCGGTCCTAGGGATGAAGCGTCAACCCACACCGAACAATCCATGAAATGGAAAATCAAGCGTAAATCTAACGACGATTTGCGACAACAGTTCATAGACATTACCGTCCCACAGGCAGAGTTTTT
>JAHDCE010000497.1 GCA_020630045.1 Saprospiraceae bacterium
GAGAACAAAATTACATTATTAACTGATAAACAGTTATTTAATTTAAATAATTAACTAAAAAATTCCGAGAATAAAGACAATTTGTATTTTGTATCCCGCAGTTTTACGGGAATCTTTGTGATGTACAATTCAAATAATGAAATGAATATGAATACACGATACTTACCGACAATATTCTTTTTCTATATTTCCTTGATACTGCCCTCCTTTCTCGGAGCCATCACTTTGAACACTCAATCGGAAGTCGATGCATTCGATCCGACCATAACCGAAGTAGACCATTTAATTCTAAAATCCGAACCCGGAGACCCGGATGCGATCAACGACCTGTCCAACCTATCCAACATCACCACTATCCTAGGAGAATTAACGGTTTCATCCACTGAAATCACGACGCTCTCAGAGCTCTCGGGACTCACCTCTGTGGAAGGCTTCATCACCATTCAATTCAACGCACAATTATTAGACCTCCAAGGACTCTCTTCCCTTACGGAAATGAATGGATTGGCCATCAGGGGCAATGCCGCACTAAACGATTTGAGCGGATTGTCCGGGCTGACCGATATCGAAACAATGCTGGAAATCCGAGACAATCCCCTCTTGGTCAATCTGGAATTTTTATCTAACTTAAACCGAATCGGAGTAGAACTGGAAATCAGCAACAACAGCAACTTAGAAACCCTCGCCGGCTTATCCAATATCACCTCTATTCCTACGGTCAATATCGGCTTGAATCCTAGCTTATTGAATTTAAACGGATTGGATAATATGACATCCATTTCGCAACAACTCACTCTTAGTATAAACAATTCATTAAGCGATATTAACGCACTTTCTAACTTGACAGAACTAGGAGAACTGTACATCGACGGTTTAGCCATATCTGACATCAACGCCTTTTTCAATTTAACACGACTCAACGGCACACTTTTTCTAAAAAATTGTCCAAGTCTTGAAAACTTCAATGGTTTATCCAATTTAGAACATGTTTTTGGAGCTGTTATTCTTCAAGACTTACATGGACTGGGTGAAGTCAATTTTTTTCAAAAATTAAAAACCGTAGAATATAAACTCTCCATCACGAATAATCAGAATCTGGCAAAAATCGAAATGATGCCCGATTTGGATTCCATCGGTGCGATACTGGAGATATCCGGCAATGAAAGCTTAAGCCATTTTGATGGCATTTCAAACTTATCCCACATCGGTGGAAATGGCGTTTATATTGCCAACAACTCCTCCCTGACCAGCCTGGACGGTCTCTCCGGATTGACGATCTTACCCAATGGAAGACTGCATATTATTAATAATATCAGCCTACCCGATGTCAATGGTTGCGCAGGCATCATGTATGTAGGGACGACTTTGCAAGTTTCTGGAAACACCAATTTGACGAACTGTTGCGGGATCCAACAATTGCTCCTGAATCCGGATGCGGTCGGTTCTTCAACCAGTATTTCCAGTGAATGTCTCACTCCTTCGGAAGATTGTGGTATTACGGTACATAGAATCGAGGGTAAGGTCGCGTCCGACACTAACGGAAACTGTACAGTAGACTCGGATGATGTCGTATTGAAAGCGGTAACCGTTCAAGCGAAAAGCGGAGGTATCACATACACAACCCAAACCGATGAAAATGGCGACTATTATTTTCATGTCCTTCCGGGAACATATGACATCACCACCGTTTTAACTCATGAATATGAAACCCCTTGTCCCGGAGAATATACCGCCGAACTTTCCGGCACCATCACATTCGACACCGCATTTATTGATATTCCATATGAAACAAAAACAATATGTCCATATATGGAAGTGGATGTAGCGGGGCCGGTCTTACGGGAATGTTTCAGTAATTATTTCCATATCAAATATTGCAATAAGGGAACCATAAAAGCCGAAGACGCATACATCGAATTGACATTGGACGAAGACTTGTCCGTCACTGATTCTGAAATTCCTTTTTCGGGCCCCACGGCGGATAATGTTTACACATTTTTCCTAGGAGATGTGGAACGCGAAGTATGTGGACAATTCGGACTAGATATCCAATTGCCTTGTGATTCGGAATTCGCCGGCGAATACTTCGGACGTACTTTTTGTATGGACGCACACATTTATCCGGACTCGATATGTAATGATATATCAAGCAGTTGGGATGGTTCCAGTATCGCCCTAGAAAGCTATTGCGAAGGGGATTCCGTTTACTTCAAAATCCAAAACACAGGAGATGGTGACATGCTCAACCCGAAGACCTATTTTGTCATAGAAGACCAGGTCATGTTCGACCAAGGTGATTTTCAATTACCTTCCGGAAATGAAATGATTCTCGGTTTCAGGTCTTGGGGAAGCACTTATCATTTAGCCGCGGAGCAATCAGACGAACATCCGGGAATGAGCGCTCCTATTACTTCGGTAGAAGCTTGTGACAATTTTGACCCGGATGCATCGGGTGCCATTAATACCTTTGCACATGATGAGGCGAATCCGTTCAAATCAATTGAATGTGTAGAGGTGACCGGCTCCTACGATCCGAATGACAAAAGAGGCTTTCCGGAAGGATATGGAGACATGAATTATATCGACCAAAACACGGATATCGAATATATGATCCGTTTCCAAAATACGGGTACCGACACAGCATTCACCGTTGTCATCCGGGACTTCATCCAATCCGGACTGGACATTACTACAATACGTCCCGGCGTGAGCAACCACGACTATTCATTCCATATGGTCGACAATAGAATTGAGTTTCGATTTGATGACATTTTGTTGGTAGACAGTACGACCAATGAACCGGGTTCACATGGATTCGTAAAATTTAAAATCAGCCAAGAAAAAGATTTGCCAATCGGGACGATTATTGAAAATACCGCTTCTATCTTCTTTGATTTTAACGCGCCTATTATTACCAATAAAACATGGCATACCATCGGAGAAGATTTCATCACCGTCAACTTGGTAGAAAACGTTGCCGAAATCAATAATATCAAACATATTAAAGCATACCCCAATCCATTTATTGAATATATAAATTTTGAATTAGAAACGAATAATAATGCAAGCCCGGAGGTGGAGTTGACTGTTTACAATACAATGGGAATAATGGTATCCTCTCGACAATTCAAACAGAGCAACTTCAAATTTTATAAGAATGGTTTACCTCCGGGTGTTTATTTCTACGAAATCAAATTGGGCAATGACACCCTCGCTTCCGGAAAATTAGTATTGAAATAACAAGCGATTAAATACACATATATTTATACCACTATAAAATATCAAAATATGAAAATAGAACTTTCATTATTACTATTTATATCCATTGTTTTGTTAGGATGTAGCGACGAAAACAACAGCCTCAAAACAATACCTTCAGGTACTATTACAGGAGATGTATTTTCGGCAAACGGAGAACGAGCAATCGGAGGGGCTACAGTATTTATTTTAGGCCAAGAAGACGTATACCATACATTTACCGATAGTCAAGGAAAATTTGAATTACAAGCTCCTTTGGGAGACCATCAGCTTCATATTCAAACAGGCGATGGTTCTAACTTCAGAACCATGTTAGACATCACGATTGACAGTGAAGAAGTAATTACAATCGCTCCGGAAGAAACAAGGCTTCAACAAGAAGCGAA
>JAHDCE010000498.1 GCA_020630045.1 Saprospiraceae bacterium
CGACTAACGTTCGCTAGCCCCCGATTATCAAACCACATTTTTTGAATAAATTTATTTTTCCGGCGCTCTATTTAAATTACTTTGTTTACAGTGTTTTAAAAGCCCAAGGGACTTTTAGCAAAGCGAATATTTGACAAGTCAAAAAATGGCAAACTACTTAATTTCAAGTATACAAACAGGCGATTCGGAGTTTCTACTTTACCGGCAAGATCTCTGTATCCACCTTTCCGAATCCTACTCGGACACCATCCTTGGTTCCGAATCCGCGCATCACTACCCGATCACCATCCTGAATAAACTTACGGACAGAGCCATCGGGCATATCCACCGGCATTGTTCCTCGCCAAGAAATTTCCAACATCGAACCGAACGAACCTCTTTCCGGCCCTGAAATCGTACCGGAAGCACAGATGTCTCCTACATTCACATCGCAACCATTAACCGTATGGTGGGCCAACTGTTGACACATATTCCAGTACATGAATTTGAAATTAGATCGACAAACTGTTTTTGATTCGCCGGAAGGCGGAACAATATCCACCTCCAAATCAATGTCATAATTCTTATCACCTTCAAATTGTAAATAGGGTAACGGCCTAGGAGCATCTTGTGCCGGAGAAGTGGTCTTAAACGGCTCCAAAGCTTCCAAAGTAACGATCCAAGGTGAGATGGACGAACCGAAGTTTTTTCCTAGGAATGGCCCTAGTGGGACATACTCCCATTTTTGGATATCCCTAGCCGACCAGTCATTGAACAATACCAAACCGAAGATATAGTCTTCCGCTTCATGGACTGATATCCGATCTCCCAACTTCGTATCTTTTCCGACGACAAAGCCCATTTCCAATTCAAAGTCCAAGAGTTTACAAGCACCATATACAGGGGCATCCGCACCTGCCGGCATCTGCTGCCCCATAGGTCGGTGCAAGGGCGTCCCCGACACCACAATCGAACTCGCTCGTCCATGATATCCTACAGGAATATGGAGCCAATTTGGCAACAGTGCATTTTCCGGATCACGGAACATTTTCCCGACATTGGTCGCATGATCACGACTCGAATAAAAGTCCGTGTAGTCCCCCACCCTGACCGGCATGGTCATTTCAACAGACTCCATATTTACAAAAGCAGCCTTCCTAGTTGCAGCATCTTGTTCCAATGAACTTCCGACAGACAATAATTTCGAAAGGGTTTCTCTCACTTTTGATGTAACCGATTTACCCAAGGAGATAAAATCATTCAGGAATTCATTCTTTAAAGTGGAATCATCCAATCCTTCCACTTCTTTCAAATACCCGTTTTCCGCTAAAGCGGAAAGGATGATGACTTGATTTCCAATTGCGGAAGACACATGGAAACCATCATTCATTTTACAAATCCCAAAGGGAATATTTTGAATCGAAAAATCGGAATCCGAAGGCACTTCTACCCAAGAAGTCAAGCGCGGATCGTTGGCGTTGTAGGACATATCATTTATTTTATGAAGCGCAAAAATAGACAAGCCCAATCGAATATTATTAAAAATATCTTACCGCTTATCGTATTTTTCAGGATAACCTCTATTATTCGTACTTTTAGCACAAATAAGGGAGGATAATTAACCAAACCTACCTTACACAATCACATCACACACACCTAGAACATATCATTCACAAAATAACATATCATGTACAAGGTCGGAAGGTCCAAAGTGGACATTACGAAGATGGAAAAAGGCATCGGACTCCTAGGATATGGAAGGATATGGAACGTCATGAAGGGCATCAGCACAAGGATTCATGCCCGAGCATTGGTCATCGAAGAAAACGATAAAAAAATTGCTTTCGTCAATTGCGAAGTCGGCTTCATCACCCCCTATCTCAAGCACGGAGTACTGGAATTGTTGAAACAAAAAAAAGGGCATGGTTTCAACGGAACGAATATCATGCTGACCGCCCAACATACCCATAGTGCCGGTGGCGGATATGGACAACATTTCTTTTTCAATGTGCCGGTTCCGGGATTTCAAGAAGACATCTGGGAAACCTATCGACAAGGAATCGTAAAAGCCATCCTAGAGGCCGACGACAACAAGGAAGAGGTCGTATTGAAATATGCTACCGGTGATTTCCCGGAAGACCAGGAAGTGGCTTTTAACCGCTCCCTTGAAGCCTATAATGAAAATGAGGAAATCTCACACAAGTTACCCAAGGACCAATGGCATCTGGCTTGTGACCGCACCATGAAATTGATGAGGTTTGAAAAAACGGACGGAACCATCCAAGCGACTCTCAATTGGTTCGGTACGCATTGTACGAGCATTTCCAATGACAATACCCTCATCAGTTCGGACAACAAGGGATACGCCGCAACTTACTTGGAGAAAGAACAAGGTGGCGACAATGTCGCCATATTCGCTCAAGAAGCATGTGGTGATGTCACTCCTAATTATATCTGGGAACGGCGAAAACAATGGACTCGGGGCAAATTCAAAGACGATTTTGAAAGTGCGAAATACGTCGGTGAATTACAATTCGTAAAAGCGAAAGAACTTTCTGAAAAAGCGGCCAATCAACAGGAACATAGTTCCGGATTGGAGTATGTACATACCTTTTTCGATTTCCATTTAGCGGAAGCGGATCCGAAGTTCACCCAAGGAAGGACCGGCTGCAAGTCCGGCTACCCCTGCTGGGGCGTATCTTTCATGGAGGGTACCAAGGAAGGACCGGGAGCACCTAAATTCCTAGCGGATATACTCAAACGATTATCCCGTTGGCACTCCGTTCGCGAACGCAGGGGAGCCCGCAAATTACCCGAAAGGGAACAATGGGGCATCCAGGAAAAATACAACATCCAATTTCCCAAACAAATTGCGGTGGACGCCCTTCAGGGCAATATTTTGGGTTGGGACGATTTGAGTAAGATTCCGATTCCGGGCATCTTCGACCAGACATTCGAATATATGTCCATCGCTGAAAAATCGGGGATGGCTCGCGTAACGCCTTGGATTCCGACAATCCTTCCCTTGCAAATCATCAAATTGGGCAGCCAAGCCATTGTAGGGATTCCGGCCGAAGTCACCACGGTCGCCGGCAGGCGTTTGCGTAAGAGTCTATTAGAAAAACTTTCCTCCATCGGAATCGACACCATTATCCTATCTCCCTATGCGAATGGGTATGCCGGATATGTCACTACACCAGAGGAATATATGCTTCAAAAATACGAAGCCGGACATACCCTTTTCGGAAGATGGACACTTCCCGTGCTACAAACTGCATTGGATCGATTGTGCGATCGGATGATTGAAAACCAAGGTTCCGACCTCTCTTTGAAACCTTTGATTTTCCCTAGAGAAAAAATATGGGTGCATCCGCCAGAAAAACCCAAAAAGCGGAAGAAAAAGAAAAAAGACCAAGAGTTGTATGTCATGTAAAATGTTATTTCTCCATGAACCCGCTTAAAATGGCGTCACAAGCGCTGAATCAGGGTTTTTCCAGAACGTAGAATAAAGGTTACCACGAAATTTTTTGTATGAAAGACGAATCGTTATTTTGGGAACCAACGAGGCATTCGCCGCAAAAAGCATAGCCTTAGCTACGCTTAAGGTGAATAACAAAGTGGATTTCCAAAATAACGGTTTGGCTATACTCAATTTTTCGTGA
>JAHDCE010000499.1 GCA_020630045.1 Saprospiraceae bacterium
ACAAAGTGGAACCGGGAGATTTGACCTTTGTTGATAAAGAAAAGTATTATGACGCTTCTTTAAACTCAAAGGCAACTGTTATCATTCTCAACAAACAAGTGGATTGTCCGGAAGGAAAAACACTGTTGCTCCATGATGATCCATTCCAAGCATATAACCAATTGGTCATGGAACAACGCCCGTTTGTTCCCTTGACAGCGATCATTAGTGATACGGCGGAAATCCACCCATCGGTTATTATTGAACCCAATGTGGTTGTCGGGCATCATGTCAAAATCGGTGAAAATTCGATTATCCAAGCCAACACGACCATCGTAGGAAATACCATTATCGGAAAGAATGTCAACATACATCCGAATACGGTAATTGCTTCTGATGCTTTTTATTACAAAAGATACCCGGATTACCATCACAAATGGCATTCTGGCGGGCGTGTAGTTATTGAAGACAATGTTGAAATCGGTGCTTGTTGTACCATCAATATCGGTGTTTCAGGCGATACGTTCATCGGACAAGGAACCAAATTCGATAGCCAAGTACATATCGGTCATGGTGCGGTTATCGGACGCAATTGTTTGTTCGCTGCCCAAGTGGGTATCGGAGGCAAGGCCATCATCAAAGATGGAGTCGTACTATATGGCCAAGTCGGAGTCGCCCAAAACATCACCATCAACGAAAAAGCGGTGGTCGGCGCTCAGTCCGGTGTTTCCAAAAATCTTCAAGGTGGAAAGATGTATGCCGGTTCACCGGCACAAGACATCCGCGAATCCTACAAACAACTCGCTGCATTGAGGCAGTTGCCGGACTTGCTCAAGGTGTTGAATTCCTTGGATGTCGAAATGCTCAAAAAATTGTCAAAGCCGGAATAAAGTACCGGTCCAACTAGTATCATTTTTGGTGATTCTATAATAATACAAGCCTGATTTGTAGGCGGATAAATCCAACGTGACCCGGTTTACGTTGGATTTTATTTTTTCTTGACGCATGAGCCGCCCTTCACTATTCCAAATTTCAAAAATATACTCGTCATCTTCCTCCGGAAACACGAAGTGAAACACATCGTCCGAAGGATTGGGATAAACCGTGGGACGAAATAAGTTGATGGGATAAGCATCGGCGATTGCGGCTTCTACGGCTGCTTTGGCATCAATACGACCGAATCCGTGCAAATAATTGACCATAGGAAATTGATCGACACTACCACAGTCGTTGTCCTCATGAAGTGGAGTAGCGGTCTGTTCCAAAATCGTTTCGATCCGTTCGACATTTCCGGCCAATGCGGGATTGGCCGAAATCATCAACGCGACCACTCCGGCCACATGCGGCCCGGCCATGCTTGTACCTGAGGCAGTTCCGTACCTGTCGTCCGGGAAACAAGATCTGACATTTACTCCGGGAGCACTGACATTGGGTTTGATACGCATACTGCCATCGATGGCAACGGGGCCCCGGCTGCTGAACCATGCCAACGAGTCTTTGTCGTCGGAAGCTCCTATGGAAAAACTGTTTTCAAAAATAGCGCTGGGTGTGTTGATGGTGCTGCATTCCGGTCCGGCGTTGCCGGCCGAAACCACCACGACGATACCGGCAGTTTTGAGATTGTCGATAACCATTCTCATGGTTTCGAAGTTGCTGGTATTACAACCCTCGATTTCAGGACAAGACCAAGAGTTATTGATAACATGGGGGGCTTTTTCCGGCAAGGGATTTTCTCCTTGTAAATCGGTGGGGGCGAGAAAAAATTCGTAACATTCGATATAAGACGAAGGACTGCCCCAGCCCCGTTCCATATTGCGACAAGCAATCCATTTCGCTCCAGGAGCTACACCGATAGCATCTCCTTCCGTGCCACCGACCATCGTTCCCATGGTATGTGTGCCGTGACCGTTGTCATCACAAGGGACAACTACATCCAAACCACAGGGGTTGACTTGGGTATCATGCAATTCGCTATAATCGTGTATCGCATCATGCCAGTTGTAATCATGTTCGGCGGAAGTTCCGGTATCAATGAATCCCCTGTATCTGGATTTGATAGCGGGATGCGACCAATCATATCCCGTATCCTGCCCGGCGACTACCGCTCCTTGTCCGGTATATCCCATGTCCCAAACCTGATCCGCACCGATTTGGAGCAGCCCCCATTCGGTTTCCCTTCCGGGAAATGTGGAAGGTTTGATTCTTACATCCGTCAATTTGACGGGGTTGTCATGCTGTACATAAGCGACTCCGGGCAAGGCTTCCAAATCAGAAATGTCCGTACTTGATATTCCTTCGACTTTGATGGCGTTGATGATAAAAAATGATTGATACTTCCATCCTTTTTCAGCGATGTGTCGCAATATCGGCCCTTGGGTGTCTTCCGCGGTTGCGGTTAATAAATCAAAAACGAAACGACCTTTTTCCTCCTTGGTGAGCCCTTGGGAAAGAATGGTCAAATCCGCTTGTTCTTCCATGACCACAAGCACATTTTTGGGTTCCTCTGCGGCATCATTCGCCGTAAGGCGAACAAATCCCGAAAGGGAAAAAAAACAGAAAATAGCAATGATGGTGTATCTAATGATGTGTTTCATGATTATAAAGATGTGGGATTCTTTTTGTTAATGTAACGCAAACAATCCCGAATGTCATACGAAATGCATATTTGTTTTTCGTTATGGTCTAGTTGTTTTCAAATAACAAGTCGTCGAAGGAACTACCGCTTCCCCTTTCGGGGAAAGGAAATCATCTTATTGTATCAACCTAATACACTGTGTAAAAAGTAATTTTGATTTTTGAAATCATCTTTTATCCCAAGTTCTCAAATAACTTATTACACAATGTGCTAAAAATGTATTGCCATGAAAGTAATCGCATTATTCACTCCATTGTTGGCTTTTTCGCTATTCATCATCCAGCCGAATTTCAAAACGGATCATGATATTCTTCCGACAAAGGAAGAAGGAAAAGTGACGTTTGACGAATTTATTGATGGGTTTGAAAAGACCGGATTGCCCTATGAAGTCAATCGAACCAAGTTTGAAAAAGTACATGAAGATCGAAAATTTGAAAATGAAATTCCCCATGAAATGTTGGACTTCCTTCCTTTTGAAAGGCGAAGATTCAGTCGAGTGGGGCCGGATGATTATACTTTTGAAGAGTTATTGGTAGATACTGACGACATCAAAATTATTGTCGTAGGAAGTAAAATGCCGTTCAGTGAACAATTAGAAGCTTGCCACTTGGTGGTATATAAAAATGACGAGCCTACAGCTCATAAGAGAATCGCCTTTAGCTATGGTTCGTACAAATATATGACAGCCAAAGTAGGTAACGACCTAACAGTTACTATCAAGGAATGGGAAGTGGATAAAATGAAAAAAAGTGACAATGAAGCGGCTTCATCCATCGTGAATGTGCAGCGATACCAAATCAATGAGGTTGGAGAATTTGAGGAGAAAAAATACAAGCCCTATCAAAAACCTAGTTTACAGCAAACAAATGTCCCTCAAGATGCACGTGCATCCTTGGATTAAGGGAATTGGTATAAGATAGTTCTGATTGGTTCCGGTTATCGCGATTCGCGATGCCGGAATTTTAAGTACCTGGACAAAAGTAATTGAATAATGATTTTCAAGGGTATTTTTGT
>JAHDCE010000500.1 GCA_020630045.1 Saprospiraceae bacterium
ACTTGTCAGCGTCATTTCCTCCAATGAATTTTCCGGATTGTAAATCAATAACAGAGACACCGACCCCGGCGTATTTTAAAGAAGGGGATTTGAGTAATGCATTAACTGCTTTTTGGGTTGGATTCTGGGCGAAGGTTTGTCCAATTATCAAAATTGAATACAACAAAAACCAACTCCATTTCATCAGTGAAAAGGACGCCTTCATATTAGTAACATGTTTTATATCAGATGAATAAGGAATTTATCAAGTGTGACAGATAACCCATGAGCATTAAGGATTATATATCGAATCTTTTTTGTTTTTTTTAAGAATTATTTTTTATACCCCAGACTTTTTGCCTTATCTAAGTATCGTTTTCCTTCAACTTTGTTACCCGAATCAGTGAGCGCCGTACCTAAATAATGGTTAATTGTAGGATCTTCCGGTTTGTACTCTAGTGCTTTTCTAAAATATTCAACAGCTTTGGCATGGTTTCCTTGTATGGCATACGTAATCCCTAGATTTCTCAGACCATCGACAAAGTGCGCTTCACGCTGAATAGCCATATGATAAACCCTTTGTGCTCCCTGAATATCTCCTGAATTGAATAATAATGTTCCATAATTGCTATATATGGATCCTTTGCACTTAGGATCGGCTATCGCTTTCTCATAATTCTCCTTGGCTTTGGGTAGATTATTCAGTCTATAATAGGTCAAACCTATTTGCCCATAGGCTTCCGTGTAATTTGGAAAGATACTAACAGCTTTGGAATAAGACTTATTCGCCTCAATCAAAAGCTCTTTTTTCTTATTTGGATCCGTTTCCTTTCCCCATTCTTCAATGAGTCCCGTTCCTAAGTAACCATTCAATCGGGCACTTTCGGGTGCTTTCAATATATCCGCTTGGTATAATGTGAATGAATCATACCAATCAAAATTCCTTTGGATGGTCATAATTGAATATACAATCAAGATTCCGCCAAGTACCCCGAGAAAGGCTTTGGGTCGCTTTGGAAGTATTCCTATAAAAGAAGTATCACGTTTTTTGACCTCATCACCCAAGTACTTGAGCAGCAAAGCTGCTGCAACCAAACAAAATCCGAAAGATCCGACATATAAGAATCGCTCTCCCAGACCTGCTCCGATTAAAAATAGAAGATTGGAATAAAGTACCATGCTTGCCAAATAGAACAATATACCATAAGTGTATATCGGTTCTTTCCGAAATTTCGCTAAAGCGAAAAGTATCATTCCTACATATAATAAGATAGACAACCATACCTTATAGTCTGAAAAATCCGTAAGGGGGAAATGATTGTAATTGTAATCACAAATCAAAGGATAAGGGACGAACAGAAGCATTACATATTTTCCTAGTACGACCATTCCTGTAGCGAAATGTTCGCCGCCATTGGCCGCAGCCATAAAATTGTCCATTACATTCACTTCTTGGACGCCTTTAAAATTGCCTAAAACCATACTTCGTATCAATAAGAAGATAGCTGTCGGAACAGCGAAGACTCCTAGTGAAACGAGTGTATCCGTTAATCGATTTTCCTTGTTTCTGAAAAAGAAAACTGTCATGGGAATCAATACCAGAAAATTAACGACGGCATTTTCTTTTGAAAAAAGAGATAGGACACAAAATGCCAAGGACAAACCAGCACTGAGAAGTTTTGCACGGTCATTCAAAAAATCCCACCAATAATACAAACACATGATTCCAAAAAAGAAGGCTAAAATCTCATCCCGACTCTTGATATTCGCTACCACTTCCGTATGAATCGGATGAGCGGCGAACAACAAGCAAGCCGTCAGCGGCAACCATATCGAATATTTATCTAAGACCTTTCTAAAGGTCAGGAAAGTAAACATGCAGGTCAAACCGAAAAACAATACATTTATGAGATGATGTATGGTTCCGTTTTCGGGCGACACCATCCATTCTAGTTTAAACATAAATATGGATAAGGGGCGATACAGTGAACTCCCTTCTCCAAAGCTACCATATCGATATGGCTGTCCGAAAATTTGCCACACCCCTTCCTCGCTATTGGTAACAATATGACTGTCATTTAAAACAGAATGGTCATCTAATGCAAATTGATGTCCAAGCGTATTGGCGTATAATAGAAAAGCGAATAAAAATAATACGCCACCCACTTTCCAATCTATATTTTTTGGAGCCTGTTTTTTAGACACAGGAGGTTTTATGTTTTTAGCAGCCCCTTTTTTCTTCTTTGATTTTGCCATTTAATATATGTGATATACAACCATACCCCATAATACGAATATTGCAGATTTTATCCGTCTCCTTTCCGAGAAGTTCTATTTTGATTTTGAAATTTTGAAACTAAAATGCTTGCCACTGCCTTTCTTCCATCTAATTTTTTTCAAAAAAAAAGCATGGTGACATCACACCATGCTTTCCTAAAGTTTTGAAATGATTGACATTTCTACATATCCGCCGCTACCATAAGACCGATGAGTAAAAAATACAATACCAATCCGACTATTGCCAAGCCCGCACTCCATTTAGTGAAATTCTCAGCTTGACGAGCGGAGTTTTGAGCGCCGTCGTAATCTCCCGCATTATACTTGGAGTTCACTTCCGAAGCTTTAATGATCGCTACTATTCCGATTGGCCAACAGCAAATAATCGTAACAATAATCGCCTCCGTTAACCAATTCTTAGGTCTGGGTGGAATATAATCTTCCGGTTGATTGGCATTAAAGCCTTTATCGTCATCTAAAATGTCATTAAAATCATCCATGTTGATTCATTTTTATGGAAAAAATATTTTATTCAATTCAACCCGGTGCCAACCACGAAAAAGGATAATAAGGAATATTCCTCAACAACCAATACAACAATACGATCACCAATACAATATATGGAAATCGACTGTGATACATCGGACTTAAATACCGGGTATTCTTTATTCGATTGGTTAGTAATATACCCCAATGCCAAAACAATAACATACCTACCGGTAAAAACATCGGATTATACGCCATCATTCCGGCGAAATCCCCATGCAACAGACTATGAATCGCCCTTTGACTTCCACAGCCCGGACAGTATGTTCCCGTGTATTTGTAGGACGGGCACTGCGGCAAAATACTATAATCGCTAGGATTGATGAAAAAATAATATACACCAGCGACAATCGCCAAAGCGAAAACAATATAATGAATGGGTTGTATCTTCATTAAAATTCACTCAATCCCACTACGAATATTTGGTAAATGATTTGGATTGTAACCGACACTACGAACAATACCAATCCAACTATAGATAATATCTTGCCATTCTTAGCCTGCTTGTAATCCGTTTCGTAATACATGCCCGGATTCGCATCATAAGCCTTGATGGCATTAGAAGACATAATTAGTCCGATAATCCCCAATATCAAACCTATGCACCCACAACATGCACCAGGCACAATTGATAGAATACCCAATACAAAACCGGTTTGTGCATTTGGCAAGGGTATTTGCGAATGAGGGTCTGAGTTTTCATGTACATTACCCTCGTCTAATAAATCGTGAAAATCATCCATGCTTTTTACTGTTTTTATTTTAGATGTTATCACGAAAAATTGAGTATAGCCAAACCGTTATTTTGGAAATCCAC
>JAHDCE010000006.1 GCA_020630045.1 Saprospiraceae bacterium
GGATTTTGTCATATTCCTTATTACAACATTGGCAAATATATTTGTCAATTCCGTTTTTAACGATTCGCTTTAGTTTCATTTCAGAATTATTTCCAAGATAGTGAGTAAGTGAAACCAAATGAAATAAAAAATAATCTTATAGTCATGTCAGTTGTTTTTGGATAAGTTCGTTTTTTGCTACTTACAGATACAATTGTAAAATAACGGTACTGACCCTAAAATCAAATTTTAGGTCACACTCAATTTGTGATTTCTTCTCCCCGGATTTTCTTTTGAGTATATCACCCCATTTCTCCCTCCTTCAATTTACGAGCCGTTTCCGCAACAATCAATCCTTCGATGATTTGATCCAAATCACCACTGATGATTTTATCGAGCTTGTTGAGACTAAGATTGATGCGATGATCCGTTACCCGGTTTTGGGGCCAATTGTAAGTCCTGATTTTATCCGAACGGTCACCACTACCTACAAGCGATTTCCTTTCCTTCTTCTGTTGATTCAGAAACTCGCGCTCCCTTTCCGATCTGATTTTGTCAATCAATCGGTTCATTGCGATTTCCCGGTTCTTGATTTGAGACCGACCGTCCGTACTTTCTGCTACGATTCCGGTAGGGAGGTGAGTGAATCGAACACCGGATTCCGTTTTGTTTACGTGCTGTCCACCCGCACCGCTGGAGCGGAATGTATCCACTTTCAAATCGGCTTTGTTGATGTCGTAATCTTCCAATTCCATTTTAGGCATTACCGCCACTGTCGCAGCCGAAGTATGAACCCGTCCCTGTGATTCGGTTTTCGGTACACGTTGTACACGATGCGCGCCCGATTCGA
Organism: Saprospiraceae bacterium; assembly: GCA_020630045.1. GTDB lineage: Bacteria > Bacteroidota > Bacteroidia > Chitinophagales > Saprospiraceae > JAHDCE01. Next base: position 830 of record JAHDCE010000006.1, read on the forward strand.
ACTTCATACGACCGAAGACATCTTCGCCGCTGACTTCCAATACGATTTTATTATATCCTCCGACCGTTCCTTCGTTAACCGTCAGGATTTCAGTCCGCCAGCCCAAGGTTTCGAAATATCTGGTATACATTTTATACAAATCTCCTGCAAACAAACTGGCTTCGTCACCACCGGTTCCCGAGCGGATTTCAAAAATGATATCCTTGCTGTCTTCCGGGTCTTTGGGAATCAAAAGGACTTTGATTTCCTCTTCCAATTCAGTACGCCGAGCTTCCAATGACTCTAATTCCATCTGTGCCATTTCTCGCATTTCCTCATCGTCTTCCTCCAACATCTCCCGGGACGTTTCGATATTTCCCAAAAGGTCAGCATATCTTTTGTAAGCATCTACCATCGGTTGTAGATCCTTGTACTCTTTATTTATTTTTTTGAATTGGTTCAAATCGGAAACGACGGAGGGGTCGGAGAGACGTTCCTCTACATATTGATACCTTTCAAAAATAGCTTCTAATTTATCTAACATCGTTCCCGTATTATTTTTGATGACAAGCCGCTTTGAGTAGACTTATTCAATAAAAGATGCTGCAAATGTAACCAACATCCTCTTATCTTTGTCTAAGGGACAAAGTTAGTATTTTTGTTCCCGGATAACATGCCTGATGGCTTGTTGTCTTCAAAATTATTGGGTCTCGTCCGCAATCCTTCGGATTTCGTCCGATTTTTATGAAGAGAATCACCCTTACGGGTAAATTGAATGTATGATTGTTGATATTGTATTGTTGGTCGTAGTGGGATATGGGTTCTATATGGGTTTTTCCAATGGGATCATTAAAACCATTTTTACGATTCTTTCAATTATGTTCGGTATACTGGCGACGGTCAATTTTTCCTCAGAAATGACGGATTTTCTCCAAGGGGCATTTAGTACCCGATCTCCGATTATGCCTTTTGTCGGTATCCTCGCCACTTTCGTCATTGCGATGGTCATCCTCAGGTTGATTGGCCGTCAAATCGAAAATCTTTTTCGCTCGGCGAATATTAATTTCATCAACCAGCTCGTTGGAGGTGTGGTGATGGGATTTTTATTTATTGTCCTATATAGCGTCCTTGTTTGGTTTTTTATGGAAGCCGGGTTATTGGACGAACAAATCGCAGAATCACGCACTTACCCCTATCTTAAAAGTGTACCCGCCCGTGCCAGTGTGGTATGGAAACAGGTTTCCCCTTCCGTCCAAGATTTTTGGTTTTACCTCAAAGATGCCTTCGAACAACTCGACGGAGATAAGGTAAGGAGCATAGATGACTCCTTCCATATCGATGACTTCGGAGGTAGGGAAAGGGAAATCATTGACAGTACCGAACCGGATGGCGGACAATAAATGATGATCATATGCATTCGAAACAGCCCAAAAGGAAAATCGTCGGAAAATTGGAATGGGTGGCTATTATCGCCATTATTCTCCTAGTCGGATACATGGTGTTAAACACCTTCGGAATCCATTTGGTGGAAACGACCGAAGAGACCCAAATGCACCAAAGGGCCACCGACCATAGGAATAAGACGGACTTCGTGCAGCACAAAATGGAAAATCAATTGGACAATGCTCGGGCCGAAAGACTTTTGTCCGGATTCGTGGAAGAACTTCAAGAAAAAGACGGGGAAAAACCCGGTGATGAAGACATGGAGTTTCTAAAAGAAATCGCTAAAAAATCGGGAATAGGGGAGACCGTCGAAAAGACGCAAAAAAGAATGGAGTGGCTTCATAAATCTTACAAAGCTTATCAAGCAGTCAAGGACTTCACCGGATCTCGCGGTGGTCGCGAAGGTGGTTCCGAACTAGAACGGCTCCTTGATGTACCCAAAGAACATATTAAGAAATTTGACCGAAATAATCCCGCGACAAATGAATGGGCGGATTATATCTGGGAGCACCTGAAGGAAAGATAGCCGCTTAGTACTTTTTACACAGTGTACTTAATTACTAATTTTCAATTTTTGAATATAACTCCAACTGTAATTCCTCAAAAGATTATCTTTGCCGCTGAATAGCACGGGTTTGTTTTCTCAATAGAGAAAATAACCCTAAAAACCATCCGCTACATGAAGCAGCAAACACTGAAAACTGAAATCACTTTAGAAGGCGTCGGTCTACATACCGGACAAAAAGTCGCCTTGCGTGTTTTACCCGCCAAAGCTAATCACGGGTTGAAATTTCGGCGTATCGATTTAGAAGACGCCCCCGCCGTGCTTGCGGATGTTCAAAATGTGATTTCAACCAATAGGAGTACGACCATTGGCAAAGGAAATGTTCAAATTTCGACAGTCGAACACTTGCTAGCTGCTTTGTCCGCCAATGGGATCAGTAATGCATCCATTGAACTCAATGGCCCCGAAGTCCCGATTTTGGACGGAAGCTCCGCACCATTTTACCAGGCCATCCTGTCAGCCGGCGTAGAATCCCAAGAAGAAGACTTGGAGCCTCTGGTCATAGAAGACCCCGAATATTACGTGGATGAAGAAACGGGTAGTGAAATCACCTTGCTCCCGTCCGATGAATTTGAATTGACGGCCATGATTGACTTCGATTCTGAAGTCGTGGGATTACAATACGCCAATTATAATTCCAAGGTGGATTTTGGAAAGGATATTGCTTCCGCTAGAACTTTCGTTTTCCTACATGATCTTTGCTTATTGCTCAAGCACGATTTAGTGAAGGGCGGAAGTCTTGACAATGCAGTGGTATTCGTAGAACAGCTACCCGAAAAAAGCGAATTGCAGCAAATCGCCCAAGCTTTTGGCGAAGCGGAAATCAAAGTCGAACCGGGAAGCATTCTCAATAAAGGAGGATTGCATTTTGAAAATGAACCTGCACGCCACAAACTGCTTGACCTTATAGGGGATTTGTCCTTGGTCGGCGCTCCCATTCAAGGCAAGGTCATCATCAAAAAACCGGGGCATACGGCCAATGTCAACCTTGGTAAAATACTGAAGGCCAAGTTGCGCAAACAACGCAAATTGCGAGGGATTCCTAAATACGACCCTTCAAAAGATCCCATTTACAACGTTACCGAAATCGCTTCAAAATTACCACATAGATATCCGTTTTTGTTGGTAGACAAGATTATCGAGCTTTCTGACAAACATGTCGTCGGGGTCAAGAATGTTACTTTTAATGAACACTTCTTTCAAGGCCATTTCCCGAATAATCCGGTGATGCCGGGTGTTCTTCAGATTGAAGCCTTGGCCCAAACCGGCGGTATCTTAGCTTTGTCTACAGTTCCTGACCCCGAAAATTGGGATACTTACTTCCTTAAAATGAATGATGTCAAGTTCAAAAAGAAAGTGGTGCCCGGTGATACTTTGATTTTTAAAATGGAACTCTTAAAACCCATTCGTCGCGGCATCGTCAATATGTTTGGACGTGCTTATGTCGGAGATGCCATCGTATCAGAAGGAGAGTTGACCGCCCAAATTGTTAGACGGCAAGTGGATTAAACTATGGAGGTGTCACTCAATGGAGTCGGTAAACGGTTCCGACATGAATGGATTTTCCGAAAATTGGACTACACCTTGAACGAAGGGGGAAAGTATGCCATTCAAGGGCCGAACGGTTCGGGAAAATCAACACTCCTTAAGGTCTTGTGCGGACACCTGACTCCCACAAAAGGGCAGGTCGTATTTTTTAAAAATGGCCAACCGGTCGGAGCGGATCAAGCATTTCAAAATATCAGTTTCGCAGCTCCTTATATCGAATTGATCGAGGAGTTTTCACTGCAAGAAATGATTGATTTTCATTTCTCATTCAAATCCATATTACCCGTTCTCCGAGGAAAAGAAATTTTTAATCAATTGGATTTGCCAAAATCAGCTCGAAAAAAAGACCTGAAATTTTTCTCCTCGGGTATGAAGCAAAGGGTCAAAATCGGGTTGTCTATCCTGTCGGATACTTCCTTGGTACTATTGGATGAACCCGGAACCAATTTGGATGAAAAAGGAGTCGCTTGGTACTTGGATTTAGTGAGTCGATACAGCGATAACCGTACCTTTGTCGTTGCATCCAATGTGGAAGCGGACTTCTCTTTTTGCTCCGAACAATTGGATATCAAAACCTATAAATCCTCAAAAAAATAAGAGGCATTTTACTCCCCATGCAATATTTAACTCCTTCTCCACACTCCAAACTGTGAATAACCGTTACCAATGCAGGAATTTAAACGGTTGAGTATTACCTTCGCAGTTTGATTGATTGACTTCATATTTTCCCTTACGGGAAAATGACAAAACGGACAACCCTCCGGAAGAAATGAGAATTGATATTTATTTCATTTCTACCACAACACTGGATTGTTAGACTAAAACACTGATGTATGATGCGGCTTCGTACCTGTTGGATGAGCTTGATTTTTGGGTTGATTTTCTTTTCTTCTACGGCACAGACTCCCGAACAAATACGAGAGTTGGCGGATATCTATTTTAAACATGGTAAATACCAAGATGCCGTTAATGAATACCTCAAATACCAAAAGGAACAACCGAAGGATTATTCCATAAAATATAAAGCCGGTGCTTGCTTTTTCGAATTAGGTGATTTGAAACAAGCGGAACAATATCTTTCCTTCGCAGCTACAAGGAAGGAAAGTGATAAGATGACTTGGTTTTACCTAGGACGACTTTACCAAGACAAAATGCAGTTTCGCGAAGCCATTCGTTATTACAAAAGATACATTTCCGAAACATCAAAAGGTAAAGGCGAACGGGCGACTGCAAAACATTACATCAAGCAATGTGCGGCCGGTTTAAAACTGAAATATCTGACACCGCCCGCTATCGTAGATAATGTAGGGGCGACGATTAATGATAAAGGAGATGAATTATCTCCGGTTCTCCACCCCAAACATTCCAACCGGTTTTTCTTTTCTTCAGCGAGGAAAGGTAATCAAGGAGGTCTAATGGATCTTATGGGAGGTCGGGATGAAATTCTCGGAAAATATAAAACGGACATTTTCTCTACCGGCCAGCGAAATGGTATTTGGGAAGTGCCTGAACCCATAGAACGATTGGTCAACAGTTCGAGAAATGAAGTCATGCACGGTATTTCCGATAACGGACAAGTAATGTTCTACTACAAAGGAAAGAGGTATGGAGATGGATTTATTTACACGGATTCTTTAATGTCCCCCATCAAGACAGGATTTCCGAAAGAATTTAAATCTCCCATCAGGATTAAAGAAGGAGATGCCTCCCCGTTTTTCTTCAATGATTCCATCATTGTTTATGCTTCCAAAAAGCAAGGAGGACAAGGAGGATTGGATTTATATATCACCCAAAGAATCCAACAAAAATATTGGACTCAGCCCCAAAACTTAGGAGACGAAATTAATGGGCCAAATGACGAAATTTCTCCCTTTCTTTCTAAAGATGGAAGGACTCTTTATTTCAGTTCGAATAGAGCCAACAGTCTGGGCGGCTTCGATATTTTTATGTCAAAATTTGATGACAACACTGGTAAATGGTCAACGCCCGAAAACATGGGGGCACCAATAAACTCCACTCGTGACGATGTGGATTTTGTTCTATCCCCTGATGGATTGAAAGCCTATTTTTGTTCAGATCGCGTAGGAGGTATCGGAGGATTTGATATCTACAGCGCTTATTTCAAATCCGTTCAAAGAGCGATGCTAGCCTCGTCGGATCCTGTTATCTTCACCATGGTCGGTAAGCCGAGTGGTACGTCTCCTTCAGGGACATTGGTAAATACAGGTAACCATTCATCATCCGGTGGCGCTATGACCGGTGGGAATTCATCTGAGGAGGACAAGGGCCCCGGGGTTTATGACCAAACGGATTACACGGGAATTCCTGATAGTGAAATACAAAAAATTGAAATCGAAGACCTGATGTATCAAGGAGAAAATATCCTCACCGAAGAAAACATCAGGCATCTTCAGCAAGTCCTTGAAGTGGCGAATAGATACCCCAAGGCGATTATAGAATTATCAGGTCACGCGGACGATACCGACCCTGAAAAATTTAGGGTTTATTTTTCATTTATGAAAACCCTTCAAGTTTACGACTATTTGGTACAACAAGGGGTTAATCCCAATAACATGATTATTCGCGGATGCGGTTCTTCGTTCCCGGCTGCCAAAAACGTCAATTCTGATGGTTCACCAAGCCGATTCGGTAAAAAATGGAACAAGGCCATCGCCATCAGGATATTGAATATTCATGACAAACGTCTGAAAATCGTAAAATCCGAATCATCTATTCCAGAATCCGTCAAATTGAATTCTCGTAAAGAATACGAATCAAGCCAGTCCGGCTTGATTTATAAGGTACAAGTGGCGGCCTTGCCGGGAATGTTTGAAAGCGATCTCCTTGTCAAACACAAGGGAGCTTTGGTTGAAAGAAAAGGCAAACAACAACAACTGAGGTATCTTATCGGAATGTCTTACTCATTCAGTTCCGCCAAGTCTCTGGCCAACCAACTCAAGCGGGATGGTGTGCTAGAGCCTTATATCATCGCCTATGTCAATGGAGTCAGAATCGATCCCTTATCTGCCGAAAAGTACAAAAAGAAATACCCGGACTTAAAAAATTATTTAGGAGGGTTTTAGTCATAAGACATTATTACGAATTGTTTTTTATGAGAGCTAGAATTAGAGATTTTATTCTCAATTGATGAATGCACGGAATCTGGTAGCCGTAGCTACCATGATGAGTACATGAAGAAGAGTGAGGATGAAAGATCAATTATAGCCATACAATCTAATTCGTAATAATGTCTATTTTATTCATCCGGCAAAGGAATCTTATATTCCAATAACAAAGCATCGCTGACTTGCATATTGGAACGCAAAACTGCGGTCTGTTTTCCTTTTCGATCATATACGGCGATCCCTGCTGTATTAGGGGGGATTTCTCCGAGGTTATGGGCATGTAAGATCAAAAAGTTTTGAGGCCCTTCTATTTCAACTTCAAAAAATGTTCCTTCATTGGTCAAGTAATGTCGATTGATGACCCATTTACCATTTAGGTTTACCGAAACCGTATCGCCGTCTTGCTGGTTGATGTCCCACACTTTGATTCTCAACTTTTCCGAGGTAACGACTATTTTCTTTGATATTTTAACCTCGCGATCTCCTACGACTTTGGGTTGCTCATGTTCGATGGCATTCATTTCCCAACAAGAGATTTCATGTTGAGAATAATTTTCTTTACTTGTAGCCGCGGTGAGTCCGACCCAAGCTCTTCCTTCATCCGTATTGATACGAGAGTCAATGTCAATCAAAGCAGTGAAAACCGGTGTGGTCAAATCGTCGATATATACCCTGATTTCAGGCATTTTGTAACTGATTCTAGCCTGGTGTACACGCCCGTCCAGTATATCGGTACGCAATAACGTATCCGCTACTATCCCTGTACTGTCTGACCTGTTGGGATTGACCCCTTTGCTGTGTAATGCAATATGAGGACCCCGCACATCATCCTTACTGCCATGAGGGTCGAATTCAATGGCGATGCTATTGGGAATCGATTTGTAACCTAGGCCAGTGCCCTTCATTCCGTTTTTGTTGGCGATACTGTTATTGTGGATGACAAATGCAAATCCTTCTCCACCATGATTACGACTTTTATGCTCATGGATTTTAAAGCAAAACCGGGTATCGAAGGAGTCCATCACCCACATTTTTGACGCATCATACCAAATGCCGCCTCGTCGATTTTCTTTGGAGGGTGTTAATATCGCTTTCCCCTTTGCAATTTTTCCATCAGATGAAAAACCGAAATCTTCATCCGACTTAAATTTGTCATATGAGAATTGTGTTTGCCCCCAAATGGAACAACAGGCAAAAAGACACAAGAGTGTAATGTGAAAAATCTTTGACATAACCAATCTTTGATAGTTGTATGCAAATTAACCCAAAGCTCCGACCTTTACCTGATTTCATTAGGGTTTATGACATTATTAATAGTTTATCCCGCAGGAAGAAATTTAGAACCAAGACTTTTGGAACCAATTCAATCCATATCAAAGTTCTCCATTAGTGATAACAATTGAAAATATACAAGACGAGCCCATTGATTATTTCCCATACTTGAACGTAGGAGGAGGTAGAAAACGAATGTCATCCAATATCGTACGGGAACTGTTGCCCATTTATGAAGGAACTTTAAATGGATTGCCCGATTCCTTGGATGCACTTATCATTTGCTCCGACCTACAAGGCAACGTAATGGAAGACGATTCGATTTATCTCCTAGGGGAAGTACTGCCCGAAAAGTTGTTAGAAACCTTGCAAAATCATCATCCGGAAATATTACCCGGAAGGGTCGGCGTTTTTCTTTGTGGAGATATGTATGCCAATCTTCAAAAACGAGGAGGGTTAGGTGATGTCCGAACGGTTTGGTGGTCATTTCGAGAAGCCTTCGCTTGGGTGGCGGGAGTCGCGGGAAACCATGATGAATTCGGAGACCATCAAGACAAAAAGAATTTTAAAAGGGAGAACGGAATTTACCTATTGGAAAATGAAAGTCAGGAAATAGATGGAATGCGAGTAGCCGGGGTAGGGGGAATTATCGGAAACCCCAAAAAACCGAATCGTACGGAAAAATTTGATTTTCTAGATATGGTGGAAGAAAGAATGGAAGAAAATCCCGAATTTCTTTTACTGCACGAAGGTCCCTCCGTCAAGGAGCAAAATTTAATGGGAAATCCTGATATCCGAGAAGCTATAGAGGCATTTCCTGCCAATTTTATATGTTGCGGACATTCCCATTGGAAGGTGCATTCTGCAACATTGAGCAACAATGCCACTGTACTTAATGCAGATGCAAAAGCCTTTATCTTTAAATTCAAATAATCCCCAAAAAATGGTATCGTTGGATACCCAATAAAAACCGGCTTGATTTTTCCGGTAATTTTACCAGCAAAATCTAAATTCATGCGAACACTCCCCATCCTCCTTGCCTTATTGTGGTATGGCCTTTCGGCAAATGCTCAAGTAATATTGGATTTGAATGTACAAGGAGCCAGAAATGGTGTACCTGTCCATGCCACTGTGTTTTCCGACCAAGACAAAAAAAACGTAGCCTTGGAAAATGGCAGGGGAGAGATTCCTCTTCTAAAATTTACACAATACATCATTGGAATTTATCAACGTGGTAGCCGTCCGGGATTTTATACTTTGGATACCGAAAATATTCAAGGAAAAATAAAACTAACGGTCAAAGTAAATGCCGGTCGTCCCGCAGAACCCGATTGGGCGCCCAAGCAACACAATAATGGAAGTGGCTGGAAAAAATTCGACTTGGATAACGTACAAGACAAGGAAGGCTTTGGTGTCCACATGTGTGAAGCCAAAGCAGATGTGGAATTATTCTTGAACAAGGGCGTCAAGCCGAGAATCGACCCCAAAAGGAATCAAGCTACGGATTCCAAGGTCATGGAAAAAAGGGAACACCTACTTGGGCAGGAAGTATATAAACTCCTAGGAAAAAAACGAGCGCTAGAACTAGAGCTGCAACGTTTGGGAACGAATGGTTTTGTAACCAATTCGTCCAATGCTTCTGCAAATGCTGCTATGCAGATGTGCGTGGCCAGTAGAAAACTGCTGGAACGAGAATTTCAATATGCCAAAGTTTCCCTATCCTTGGCCCAGAAAGAAGTGGATAAATTAGTCCTTGGAATCAATCGGAATTTAAAAAGAGGGAATACCTTCAATGCTTCAGGGCTTCGAAAGGCGAGGGAAAAACTCAATATCGCTAGAAAAGAACAAGAAATCGCCGAACTCAATTTAAGTAACAAACAAACCGAATGTTGGGAACTGAAATTAAACAGCGAAATAGATAGAGCCGGTAGTGAAAATGAAAAAGCCCTGAAAAGATTGGAACTCGAAAAAGTCCGACTCTATAAGAGAAAAGACAATGCGATCAGATTATACAACCTCCACACCGATAAGGCTAAAATAAAAACAGGAAGGGAACGGGTAGTTGAATTGGCCAACGCTCAAAAATACGCTGCGGAACAGGCCAAGGCCAAGTACGAAATCATCAGGAACCAAATCGACTACTGGACGACAAGGTCCAACGGATCCGGACAATATCAAATCACAATCAAAGCTCTTCGTGAAAAATTGGTCAAGCGAGAAGATTTGGCCTATCAGGCCGAGATGGGATATCTGGAACACCTTTGGTATCTGAGAAACAAAGATGAATTCAAAGTTGATTTAGCTGATGATTTATATGCAAGGCAAAGCCAGCTTTTACCTTTCGAACCCATTCATCGGAAAACCCCCTCCAAAGATTCTTCCATCGTCGATACCAATACTCCCGACCCTAATGTGACAACTGATGAAGCGGAAGCTAACCGCTTGTTCAACTCCTTTGTCAAGGTCAAGGAAATGGAAGACGGCAACAAGGGCAACGGCGTTAGAGTGGAGTGCGATGGACACTACTACGAAATTTGGGTCAGCCCAAAAGGGAAAAAATCGTATTTCAAAAATGGAAAACCCATCACAGGACTGACCTATCGATTTGAAACAGTGGCTGCTTTTGGCGAATTCCTAGAAAACTATAAGTATGAACCACAAAAAGAAAGGTTCTTCAAAAACTGGTTTAAACGACGGACGGATTACTAGTAAATCGGCTTTTGATAGAACGGTGCGTTTAATTTAGAAAGCGGTTTGTTTTTGCTGGAATCAGGCATGTTTTACGTAAATCTATCATATAAAAACCCTTGTGAATCAAATAATGGAATGTTTTTTGCTGCTTGGATTAGCAATATGGGGAAGGTTATTTCCCTTTGGTTTGTAGAAGATTGTTTAAGAGGTGTTTTCATATGTTTTTTATTGTAAAATGATCGCCTTCCGGCGAATATTCCATCCAAGTATGTTTCGAGGTGATATTTACAAGTTCGTTTGTTTGGTGCTTTGCACATTTTGCTTGTTATCCTTTAACAAGGTAAATGCCCAACAAGAAGCCATGTATACCAAATACATGTTCAACAACTTGGTCTACAATCCTGCTTATGCAGGTAGCAAAGGATATATGTCCATGAGCCTATTGCACCGTTCCCAATGGTTAGGTGTTGACGGAGGGCCTTTTGCCCAAACATTCACCCTCCATGCTCCCTTGGATATCTATGATCGAGTGGCATACGGGTTGACCATCGTCAATCAGCACATTGGCGTCCACCGTTCTACCGGAGCGAATGTTGCCTACGCTTATCGAATTCGTATGGGAGGCGGAGAAAATCAGACCACCTTATCCGTCGGATTCAACGGAGGAATGACTTATTGGCGTGCCGATATGAGGAATATTGACGTTTTCGATGTCAATGACGAGGCATTCGCCGAAGAGCGTCCCAAGTTTTGGATACCTACGGTCGGCTTCGGCGTTTTTCTATATTCCAAGTATTTCTTCGCCGGCTTTTCTTCTCCAAATATGATTGAAAGTGATCTGAGAAGGGGAGAGTCGGTAACCACTGATCAATACGCCCGTGTGACTCGACACTATTATTGGACTGCCGGCGGGGCCATTCCCCTAAAGGGAGATGATATCGTCTTGCGTCCCATGATTTTATTCAAAAATGCCGGGTTGTTATCCAAAATGAAAAATGAAGACGATCCGTTCAGGAATTATGGTTCACCGACCGAATTCGATGTAGACATTTCCATTTTCTTACGACAAGCGCTTTGGATAGGAAGTGCTTTCCGTTCCGCTATCCAAAAATTTGATGGTAGCAGTTCTTTTGATTCTGTAGACCTATGGGCAGCATATTATCTTAGGAACGGAATGTCAATCGGAGTCGCTTACGATTATACCTTAACCGAACTGCAAAAACCGGCTAGAGCTTCATTTGAAGTGATGCTGGGTTACGATTTCGCTTATCGAAAATCGAATACTTATTCTCCAAGATATTTTTAAAAGTACCATAAAATAAATCCAAGATTCTGAATTTCATCCTAGGCATGTCACGAAGAATCAAATTCCCCGAACGTTGTAAAGATTTGATATTAAAAAAAGTAATCATGAGGAAAACCGTACTACTAGGATTGATGCTCTGTCTTGCAGGAGGGCTGATGGCGCAATCCAAACTCAAGAGGGCTCACAAAGCATTTGAATTATTAGATTACCAAGAGGCCATTCGTCTTTACTCTGATGTTTTGGTCAAAAACGACGACTCACAAGCAAAAATCAATTTGGCGGAATGTTACCGAAAGGTCAGCAATACCGAAGAAGCCGAATATTGGTATGGCCAGATCGTCAATTTACCGGAAGCCGAATCCGTACATAAGCTTTATTACGGAATGATGCTCCAAACCAATGGAAAATGTGATTTGGCCAAGGAATGGTATGTCAAGTACGTAAAAGAAGTTCCTGATGACTTAAGGGGACAATATCTGGTAAAAGCTTGTGATTATGAAGACGAACTCATGACCAAAAATCAAGGCATGTTCGAAATCGTAACCGTTCCCTTTAATACGGCTTTGGACGACTTCGGCCCCATGATATTCAAAGACGGGCTGGTATTCGCATCCGAATACAAAGAAGGTTCCGGAGCCGTTAAGCGCGAACATACTTGGACGGGTAATCCCTTTCTAGAATTGTACTATGTGACAAGAGAAGAAGAGGATAAGGAAACTTTCGAATATAGTTATGGTGCTCCCGACAAGTTCTCTAGTAAACTGAATTCCAAATTCCACGATGCGGCAGTATCTTTCTCAGAAGACGAATCTACCATTTTCTTTACTCGAAACAACTACATAGAAGGGCGTACCGGTCGTGATGATGAAGGAGCCATCCGCCTCAAAATTTTCCACGCCACCAATGAAGGGGGAGGAAGTAACTGGGGCAACCTTGATGGCCTGCCTTTCAACTCTGATGAATATTCCGTAGCACACCCGGCACTTACGCCTGATGGGACGAAATTGTACTTTTCTTCCGACATGCCCGGAGGGTTCGGTGGAATGGATTTGTATGTTTCCACACAAGAAGACGGTCGCTGGGGACCTCCGATGAACCTCGGTCCCGGTATCAATACCGAAGGGCACGAAGTCTTCCCTTACTACTCCAAATTAAATCGTTTATACTATGCTTCTGATGGTCATATCGGCCTAGGAGGATTGGATATCTACTATATGGATGACCAAGGAGATGGAGAATGGGGCGATATCGTAAATTTAGGTTTCCCGATCAATACCAAATCCGATGATTTCGCAATGGTCATGAATGACGAAGGAACCCACGGTTATTTCTCTTCGGATCGTGAAGGTGGTGTAGGAGATGACGATATTTACTCTTGGATCAAATCTTCCGCCCCGGTTGAAATCTTCGTTTATGATGAAGAAACCGGTTTGGGTATCCAAGGAGCTTCCGTAGTGAATGATTGCGATGGGGTATTCCTCAAAACAGATAAGGACGGATATGCCCGACTAGAACAGAAACTCAATAAGTGTTGTGGTTTCGCCGCTACAGCGGAAACTTATCTTGATAATGCGAAAAAAGGATGTACCACTGCCGTTGTCGGTGAAAAAGTAATCGTAAAAATTCCATTGTCCAAACCTAAAAACTACGAAGTTTTGGGAGTTGTTTATGATGAAATTACCATGAAACCTATTCCTGGTGCCTTGGTGGAATTGTTGCCGACAAGATGTGCCGGTGCCGCCCCTGAAACCGTCACGACGGGCCCTGATGGATCCTACCGTTTCAAACTGGCTCCTGAATGTTGTTACGAGGTTAGAGCCTCCAAAACACCATCTTATCTGGCTACAAGATCCAAGGAGGTTTGTACGACCGGATTGGTAGCCTCCACGACCATTAAAAAAGATTTGCACCTCAAGCCTACTATTCCACCGGATGTGGTAGAATCTAATCCCGTCATCCTTGACGACAATCCGAATATTGACGGAGGAAGGGGAGGAACTCATCCAAATATAGGGGGCGGTTCCGTAGTCAATGACGGAATTGTAGTAGATATGAATCGTCCCGTTACGCCGGGGTCATACTTGCTTCATATTTATTATGACTTCGACCAATCTTATATCAGGGACGATGCTTTACCACAGTTGAATAAACTATTGGCATTGCTGAAAGAAAACTCTCAATATGTAGTCGAAATTGCATCCCACACTGATTCTCGTGGTTCGCACAGGTACAATGACAGGCTGTCCCAGCGTCGTGCGGAATCCGTGGTTAGATGGTTGAGAGACAATGGAATCTCAAGGGATCGGGTTAAACCCAAAGGTTATGGAGAAACCATCAATGTGAATCAATGTGCCAACAATATTCCTTGTAGTGAGTTCGAACACCAGCTTAACCGTCGAACCGAATTTAGTATCGTCGGATATTTCGATGGAAATGGAAATTACACGGAGATTAAAAAATCTTCCGCTAGATCGGATGTTAAGGTCGACCCATGTCAAGGTTGTCCTTTCTGATAAATAATTATACTCGAAATTAAGTGGAGTGAAATAATTATGACGATACTATTTTGTTCTTTGGCGATTAAAAAAACACAGACATAGCCGGTAGCTATATCGAGTATTTTTAAAGAAGCGAAAGAGCAAAAGAGTTAGACAGAAAATTACAAACCACTTAATTTTGAGTATATATACATATGATAAATTAAAGTATGTATAATGAGGTAGGAGAATTTTTCTCCTACCTCATTGTTTTTTTGTACCTTCGACCTATAAACGCCTAGGAATCATATCCTTTAAATTGCTGTCAAAACACATTTTTGTTTACAATAATTTAAAATGGATTGATGGTTCCGCTCTTATAATTTCCTCCCGATTTACATATTGTTGGTCTTTTGACCATAATTGGTATGTTATTTGAAAAATAAATATATATGTAATTTATTGGGGGTCGATCCTTCCTCTATCCTCCTTGGAATTACAAATTGAAAATTATTAAATTTATTGGGCTTTTGGATACTAGATGAAGTCATCCGCTTCAATTTCCAAATATGGAAATGTCTATATCCTTTTGCCTTTTTGTAGTTACATCAGAAAAATTGTTTACTATGAGACGAGCAAGACTACTATCCTTGGTATTGATTGTAGTTGCTTTGGGAATCAATGGCCTTTATGCACAGGATCGTGCCCTTAAAGGCGCTTTGAATCAAATGGAGATTTTAGATTACTCCGGAGCAATCGAATCCCTCAACAAAATCCTTGACAAGTACGATTCTGCTGAAGCCAAAATTGCCTTGGCGGAATGTTACCGTAAGGTCAGTGATGTGGACAATGCCGAATATTGGTATGGCCAAGTCGTTAACCTTCCGGAAGCGGAAACCGAGCATTATCTGTTTTATGGATACATGCTTCAAAGAAACGGGAAATGTGATATGGCCCGCGAATGGTTTACCAAATTCGTAGAAGCAAAACCCGAAGATAACCGGGGTCAACACCTTCTTCGTGCTTGTGATTATGAAGATGAATTAATGGTGAAAAATGCCGGTATCTATGAAATCGAACACATGGATTTCAATACCGGATTAGATGATTTCGGAACGGCTTACTTCGGCGATGGAATCGTTTTCGCATCCGAATCAGCCGGTAGTTCTTTCGAAAGACGTTTGCACTGTTGGACAGGCAACCCTTTCCTAGACTTGATGTACGTCGAGCGGGAAGCTGTTGACAGTTCAATGTGTGATTACACATATGGAGAACCCGAAAAATTCTCCAACAAATTGAATTCTAAATATCACGATGCAATCGTCTCATTTGCAGAAGATAATACCATTTTCTTTACCAGAAACAACCTAGTCGGTGGAAAAGCGCGTAAAGATGACGAAGGAATCGTCAGACTTAAGATCTTCTCTGCTGAGAATGCAAACGAATCAGGAAATACTTTCTCTGATTTGACAAGTCTTCCTTTCAATAGTGATGAATACTCCGTCGCTCACCCGGCACTTAGTACGGATGGCAATACCCTTTACTTCGCATCTGATATGCCCGGTGGTTTTGGAGGAATGGACCTATACTCTTCCAATCAGGAAGATGGTCGTTGGGGTCCTCCCGTCAACCTAGGCCCAAAAGTCAATACGGAAGGACACGAGGTATTCCCATTTTATGCTCAAGACAATAAACTTTACTTTTCTTCTGATGGACATGTCGGCCTTGGTGGTCTAGATGTTTATACCATGGAAAAGAAAAAAGAATTTAACGAGTGGGGTGAAATCATCAATATCGGATATCCAATCAATACTCGTGACGATGATTTTGCATTCGTAATTAATGAAGAGCGTACTTGTGGTTATGTATCCTCTGACCGTGAAGGTGGATTCGGAGATGATGACATCTACTCTTTCAGAAGAAATGCAGCTACCGTAAAAATCTACGTATACGACGAGCAAACCAACGAACCCATCGAAGGTGCGACTGTCATCAGTGATTGTACAGGTGCTACCGCTTATACGGATTCAGAAGGTTTCGCTCTTGTAGAACAGAAATTGAACCAGTGTTGTCAATTCTCAGCGAGTAAAGAGACCTACACGGACAATGATAAACAAGGATGTACGACCGGTCTTCAACCCGGCGAGGAAGTATTTGTTGAAATTCCGTTGAATCGTCCTGTCGATTATGTAATACGTGGTAAAATAACGAATAAAGTCACGGGTGCGCCACTTCCGGGAGCCAAGGTAATTTTGACCAACTCTTGTGGTGATATGCAACAAGAAATGATAGCGGACGACAATGGTGATTATATCTTCGAACTAAAAGAAGATTGTTGTTATACTGTATCTGCTTCTAATGATGGATTCTTTGGTGCTTCTACAGCTAACAATTCTGCCATCAATCCGGAAGATATGTGTACCAAACCGGAAAATCGGGAATTGATCGCCAATCTTCCATTGACACCGTTCACGGATGAAGGCTATACTGGTACTGATCCTACAAATCCGATAAATCCGAACAGAAATCCATCTACCGATCCAAGGGAACCGGGTGTCAACCCGTATAATCCTCCGGGCACGAATCCAGGTACTTATCCTCCGGGAACAAACCCTGGACCTACATATACGACACCTAGCAATCCGGGCAGTTACAGTCCAACACCATTCTTCGGAACAGGTGATGATATCATCCGCGAAGCTTCTAGAAACGAGCCCATCGAGTGCTGTGCGGTCTTTGAAGGACTTAGTGCTTTCGGAAATGACTTCGAAGTCAGTCCATCCGTAACTTACAATAGTGGCGGTGGGTCATATTCTTCAGGAGGAGGCTCTTACTCTTCTGGAGGAGGTTCAGCTTCTTCTGGTGGAAGTATTCCTTTCTTACTTCACATTTACTATGATTTCGACCAGTCTTATATCAGAAACGATGCAGATGGTGAGTTGACCAAGTTGTACAACTTGTTACAAGAAAACCCGACTATCGTGGTTGAAATCGGTTCACACACGGATTCTAGGGGGTCAGGTAAATACAATGACCGCTTGTCACAACGTCGCGCCGAATCCGTAGTACGCTGGTTAAGGGACAAGGGTATTGATAAATCACGTTTGGTGGCGACAGGTTACGGAGAAACCCAAAACGTGAACCAATGTGCCAATAACGTACCTTGTAGTGAAGAAGAACACCAGTTGAACCGTCGTACCGAATTCCGAGTGATCGGATTGACGGACGGCACCCAGTTCTCACAACCGCGTTCTGGAGTTAATGGACGAGGATGTGATGGTTGTCCTTTCTAATTGACAAAAAATCGACATGAAAACGGGGATATGTAACCACATATCCCCGTTTTTTTTCTATAATTCGAAGTCGATATCAATATATCCTTGAATTCAAGCCGGTAACGGCTTATTTTACAAGTTCGATAAGAACACAGTCGATTATCAATCCCTTTAAGCAATCATTATGATTTTTTTGGGGAAACATATGATACCAACCCCTAAAAACCCTCGTTGTAAACGAAACGATCGTTTGGTATATGAAAATGAAAAACAGCCTATTTGCCATATTTGTTGTGGTTTTCGCTTTCGCGAATCATGCCACCGGACAAATCGAATTGCTTAAGAAAGCGGATATGCAGTTCAAGTTGAAATCCTTCAACTCCGCTATTCGCACTTATGAAACTTTCATTCAGTCCGATCCTCAAAATCAATCCGCCCTGATCCGTTTGGCGGAAGCCAATGATTATTTACACAATTGGGAAAAAGCCGCCGACTGGTACAAACAAGCGGAAGAAGCACCCGAATTTCAATCCAAACATTATTTGCCTTACGGCAAATTGCTCATGAGAATGGGTAAATACCAAGAGGCGAAAAACAAATTCGTCCTTTATTCTTATCGAGACCCTTCTGTGGGCGGACACCTTTCACGTGCTTGTGAATATGCCATTCAAAGAAGCGGGATAGAACAAAGGTATGTGTTAAAACCGCTGACTTCCAATACGACTGATGCGGATTATGCGCCTACCTTTTTCGGAAGCCAACTGGTTTATGTTTCCGGACGGAAAGACATCGCCAGACCCGGCGATCCCAATAGGGACGGAGGAGTTACCAACGACAAAAATCACTTGTTCATCACAAAGCTCGATCCGGTCGGAATGCCGGGAACAGTTCGTTACTTCAGGACTGCATTAAGGGACGGAGAAGAAAATGAAGGACCGCTTTGTTTTTCATCCGATGGCAATAAAATCGCTTTCATAAAAAACAAATTCATCAATGGGGTGTCCCAGACTGCATTCGAATTATTCCCTTCTACGTTGTACATGGCCAATTCAGTTGGAAAAGGAGATTGGGAAGAGCATTCACTATTCGAACACAATGGCGACTACTCCATTTCATATCCCAACCTCACGCCCGATGGTACAACGCTCTATTTCGCATCCGATATGCCTGGAGGCAAGGGAGGATATGATTTATACGTCTCCTCCTTCCAAGAAGGAAAATGGTCTAAACCTCGGAATCTAGGCCCTACGATCAATACGCCCGGAAACGAAATTTCCCCATTCGTATCCGGAGATGAATTGTATTTTTCTTCTGATTATCACTATGGATTTGGTGGACAAGACATCTTTAAAGCCAAGTTTAAATCCGGAGATTGGGAAATCGAGTCCCTAGGTTTCGGTATCAACTCTCCTGCAAATGATTTTGGTTTTATATTTAATTCGACCAAGCGTGTAGGTTATATGGTTTCCGACCGGAAAGGTAATGAAGACATATTTCGCGTAAGCGAAAAAGCCGGAGGAGACATAACCATAGTCGTATTGGATGCCAAAACGGGCTCACCGATAAAAAGTGCGGTCTTGGATTTTGGTGCTTGTAGTGATCAACCTTATGCTACGGATGCCGCCGGACGATATTCTTTTCAAATCGTTTCGGATATGAATTGTAATGTAAGTGTTTCCAAAGATGGTTACAGCAAAAAAGCCCTTTCTATTTCGGAATCCGATAAGAGCAGGGGGATTATCGAAGTATTACTGTCCAAATCTTCATCCAATTTATACACGGCCAAAGTATTTGATGCATCAGGAGATTTGACGCCCATGCCGGACGTAGCTGTTAAAGCTACCAATCAAAACGATGGTACCCGATTGGATTTGTTGACCGGTGCGGACGGTACGTTTTATCTTCCATTACAACCTCGTGCGAAATACATCATTAAGTTTTCAAAAGCGGGTTATCGTGAAATCAAAATCATAGTAGACACCGGAGACGGAACCGATAAAAGTATCATCAAGGACATTAAGTTATTACGTTCCGACCTTCCTTCCGAGCCTCCGAAACCGGACGTAGGAGAAGGCCCTACCACACCTGTGGTCGATGGAGATGGAGGAGTAGCAGTAGATATTGACAAAATTGATGTGGATTCGCCATCCGGTTCTCCGGTCGCCACCCCTTCAAGCAAAGGGTTTTCCGTGCAAATCATGGCATTGAGCGTCAAAACATCCAAGCTGCCGGATGTTTCTAAATTGAAAAGTATCGGTTCGGTTTATTATACCGCCGATACGAAATACAAAAGGTTTCGCGTAGGCGTTTTCAAAACCAAATCGGAAGCGAAAACCGCTCTCGCCTCTCTCAAAACCAAAGGATTTCCGAATGCTTATATCGTAGAGGAAAAGGGAGAAAATAAAATCTATAAATTGGAAGGGTAAAGGATTTCCCTCTAGTAATAAAAAACTGTTTGAGTATAATATTCTAAATTCAAACAACTTCGAAGAACCTGGGTTTGGATTATATTTGGGTAGTATACTCGAAATTAAGTGGAATGAAAGAAATTTGACAAAGTCATTTTTTTCTTTGGCGATTTGAAAAACGCAGGCATAGCCGTAGCTATGCTGAGCATTTTCAAAGAAGCGAAAGGTAAAAAGGACAAGTCAAAAAATTGCAAACCACTTAATTTCGAGTATAACTACATTAAGAAGTGTTCTATTGACCTAAAAATCCTAGCCCATGTTCGGACTCATGAAAAAACAATGCGGAACCTCATGTTCCACCGAGGATCATTTGTCCTTTAGGAAAAGCTACTGCGGTACTTGTAAGTCTATGGGAAGCATCTATTCCCAAAAGTCCCGTATGCTCCTCAATTACGATGTCGTATTCCTATCCGAACTCCTAGCGACTTTTCAAGAAGAACAAGACTTGTATTGGATCCGGTCAGGACATTGCTTGGACAAAGTTAAATCTCATGAAGTGCCCCCGCATCTTAGATTTACAGCATCCGTCAATATCATCCTAGCTGCTATCAAAGCATTAGATGATCAAAGGGACGGCTCGGTTTGGAAGGGCAAAATACTAGGAAAGATTTTGACAAAAGACAACCATTCCGCTCAAGCGGAATTGAAGCGAATGGGCTTCAATGTCCCACAATTGGAATATTGGGCCAATGAGCAATTCAAACGGGAATCACAAGGAGGAACTCTTGAACATCTTACCGAACCCACCGCAAAAATGACCTCCTTGGTTTTTGGTTGGGGGGCGGAGGTGGTGGGAGCCTCTGTAGAACGATTCGCCGAATTGGGATACCACTTCGGACGCTTGGTGTACCAGTTGGATGCTTGGGAAGATTTTCGGGAAGATTGGGACAAAAATCAATTCAATCCGCTGATTGATGTTCTAGGATGGAATATCCGCGATTTTGAACGGACAGGTAGGGAATCATTCCGGAAGGTCATCGAAAAACAACGGGATATGGTTTTGGACGCTCTAAAAAACATTTCCCTTCCGGGAAATAAAGAAGCGGCATTGACCGGTAGGCTCATGCTTAATCTTGCCAGTAGATTATACAAGCAAGAACGGCAAGAAGAAAAGAAAACCCGGAAAGCGGCAGTTTCTTTACGAACTTCCCATTCGAAGGTCGTCCGTTTATTTCA
>JAHDCE010000501.1 GCA_020630045.1 Saprospiraceae bacterium
TTACCTTTCAAGGGGATCGCTTGGAACCCGAGTTCCAAGGGATAAAGGGACAATGGGGAGCCATCAGGCTGTTGTCTACGGATAATGTCCACTCCATGCGTCATACCATTATCAAAGACGCTATTGTTGGAGTTAGGGTGGACTCATCAGCTACTTTGGAACTTGATGAGTGTCAAATTTTAAATACCTCCGGGATTGATAGGTGTCCATGCCAATATCAACGCGAAAAATTGTTTGATCGCCGACAATGCGGGAAATAGTTTTCAAGTAGGTTTCGGAGGAAACTATAACTTTGATTTTTGCACATTCGTCAACTTCGGATCTGACCAGAGCGCAGTCAGTATGACCAATGCCTTATGCTTGGATGAGTTTTGTTCTGATTGTTTTGGCAATGATTTGAATGCCACATTTGACAATTGTATTATCTATGGGAATAGGAGTGATGAGCTTTCATTCTTCATTCCAGCATGTTCCGCAGGCTCGGCTTTCAATTATGAATTGAATAATTGTGTTGTCAGGGTTGATGAAATATTAGATGCTGATAATTTCCCTGACTTCTTCGACAATTGCAACAACTGTATCAATTCCCAAACTTCGGAGGACGCTTTATTCGCTGATTACTTGGATAGCGATTTTCATCTAGACACATTGTCCATTGCTGAAATGCAGGGTTTCCCAATACCCGGAATTTCAGAAGACTTGGATGGTGAATTAAGGGATGGGGTAACACCGGATATCGGTTGTTATGAATATATATATTAATTGTTATCATGCGACTTTTTTGCTTGTCATGAATTTTACTTGAGATTGGATGTGGTTCTTTTTTTGAATGATTTTTTGTGACATTGTTTTTGTTTAAATGGGAAAAAGTCTTTTTCGTTAATGATTAATTTGTTAATGTTTTAAATGGATTTATCCAAATTTTACCTGTGTTTTATTTATGTTTTTTTAGTGTTAGGTTAGGTTTTGTCTAGCTTTTTCTTGGTGGTTTGTTTTTTTATCCTTTTTGAGGCTTGTTAAATTATTCTCAATACAGTTTTTGTGTTCAGTTACTGGCACGATTTTGACTCTGTTTTATAGTGTGGAAAATAATTCCATGTCACAAAGCTGTAAAATTATTGAGAGTCATGAGAGCTAACTTACTACTCCTTTTTTGTTTAATTTTTATTTATTCAAGTCAATTGTCCGCTCAAAATTGCGGAGGAGAAATCATAAGGGGGACAACCTCCTCATTATTTGATCCCGATGGGGATGGAGATATCGTTTCAGGTGCCGCCGGTTTTACCGATTGCGGGACTGATGTCAACGAAATGCTAGAATTCGAATCCTTGTTGAATCCAAGCGGATGTTCTACTTGCCAAAGGGACTGGTCGGTTCTTCCAAGCGGTGACGACACTTCCGGCGACTTATGGTCAGGGGGAACTTGTGGGGCTACGGATATCGTAAATGATGATGTCAGTGATACTTGGGGCTTCTTTGCGGTAGCCGATCCTGACGGCACTTGTAACAATGGAGACGAATTACTCATTTTTAGAATGAGAGCATCAGCTTCCGTATCCGGATCATTCTCATTCAGTATTTTAATAGATGTTGATGGATTGGTGGAAGATGGCGATGACATGGTTTGTGCGTCAAAAGTGACCAATCCGGGATTCGAATATGAAATTATCGCCAATCCGGCCAACAATCCTGGATCGACACCGGCTGGACAAGTTTTTGTGGAAGATATAGACGGAGTGGCGGGTTCTTCTACCAATGTAGCCACCTATAAGGGAACACACTATAACCAAGCGGAAGCCTGCCGTTCGGCTTGTGGATGTTCGAGTGGAGATGTTTATCACACCTTCGCCATTAAGTTGACTGACATTGGTGTAAATTGCCATACATTCACTTCATTGAATTTTTCGGCCGGTACCGCTTCTTCCGGAAATGGAGTGGTTACCAGCAATACCTCCGTTTCGGATTTGGGAGGACAGCCCGATTTGCCCGATTGTGATACTGCACCGGATGATTGTGGATGTTGTACGGATTGTAATGACAACACAAGTGATTATTATTGCCCCAATTTTTCCGCCTGTATGATGGGATGTTTATCGGCATGTAATGCAACTAGGAATGGAAACCTTCCTGTCGAAATGACCCGCTTTGCTGGAACTGCGGATGAAGATTTCAATTTATTGGAATGGGAAACGGCTACAGAGTTGGATAACAGCCATTTTGAAATAGAAGCGTCTATTGATGGTCGTGATTTTAGGATGGTGGGATATGTAGAGGGCAATGGCACGGCTACCGAGAAAAGCCAATATCGTTTTAAACACATAAATGCCCACCCGACTACTTTTTATAGATTGAAGCAAGTGGACTTTAGCGGGACATATGAATATTCTAATATTATTGTTGTCGTTAGAAAACATTCTATAGAGACGTCTTTCTCCCTGTTTCCGAACCCTGTTTCTAATCAATTGGTCATCCAACGTGATTTCTCTAATTTGCTAGAAGGAGAATTTTTGATAATGGATGCCTCGGGAAGATTGGTTAAATCTATTCTGACCCATAACGATTCGTCCGTTTCAATAGCAGTTGATGTCACGGACCTCAATACCGGAGTTTATTTTGTAGCGTTTAAGTCTGGAAATGAAACCATAACGAAGAAATTCATTAAGAAGGATTAAACAAGCGATTCATCATCTGATATAGAAAGAGTCCCCTAGGAATTCAATCAAAATTCCTAGGGGATTTTTCTTTTTAAAAATTTTCATAAAAAATCAGTCCTCTTTTTTTCTGTGTCGCTCTTTATTCCGATTCCTAGGAAAAATTGAATTACTCACAGAAAATTTATGGACAATGAAAAAGTTTAAGAATTTACCATTAAAACTACTACTGACAGCCCTCTTTTTCGGCTGTTTCTCACTGGGGCAAGTATCCGCTCAGATTTTCATCGAAGAATATAATGGAAACGAAACGGAATTGATTAATGCCTTGTTTCCAGGTATGAATAATGGAACTGTTCAAATTTCGAATATAAATTTCGATTGTGGTTCAGGAGATGCTATCATGACTAATAATTCGGTGATTGGCTTGCCGCCCGACCAAACCCCCGAACTGGATATCCCAAACGGGTATTTTGGCCAAAATTGGAACAGCGGCGTTTACCTCTCAACAGGGCCTGTTGACCATGTGAATCAAGGGGATTTGGAAATCTTAGAACCTTGGAGTAGTCAGCATGTCACCAATACCTCATCCTCACAAAATGATGTGCCGGAGTTGGTAGAAGAACTGGAACTGACGACAATAATAGAAGGGCAGGAAATATTCCTAGAGGATGTTTGTATGTTAGAGTTTACTATATCAGCCAATTTTACTCAAATGGAAACGCAATATGTGTTTGCCTCTGAGGAATATCCTGAGTGGGTATGTTCCGATTACAACGACATTGCAGGTATTTTTATTACTGGGCCATTAACTGGAGAACCGCAGGATTTAATCTTCGATAATACAAATATCACTTTATTACCCAATAATGGATTGCCTGTTACACCGAATACTGTTAATAGTGGAAATGTTGGTGGTGATACAGATACAA
>JAHDCE010000502.1:0-2639 GCA_020630045.1 Saprospiraceae bacterium
ATGAATCACTCATAAAAAAACTTAAATCTTGACGAACTTTTGCGTTCGGGTTTCGCCGTTTTCAAAGCGTAATTTGATCCAGTATATACCGGGTGGGAGTTTTTGGGTTTCAAACTCTATATTGTTTTCATTCTTTGTATACCGAATCGCCTGGTCATGCCCCCGCATATCTAAAACTTGAATACTAGTCGGACCATTTGTTTTTGTATTACCCATTTGAAGATTCAGTCTGTCTCCTTGAACCGGATTTGGTGAGAGCAGTATGATTGGATCCGGTTCCAATACACTAGCACAGTTTAAAACATTCAATTGATAACAGGTCTCCAAAGGAAAGGCTTCACAGCTAACACCACCAACCAACCTTTCAACTGAAATACAAATCTCGTAGACATCATCCAATGGGAAAGTAACCGGAACAGCATCGCTGCCCATTGAAGTAATCGGTTGAGGAATATCACCCGCAGGAATATCCACATTCCCGGAGGGACTGAATGTCCAAGTCACTTCATCGCAACTTTGCAAAGCTCTTGGTGTCAAAATGTATTGACAATTATCATCGGGAGTTTGTGAAAATGAGATTCCTTGTCCAAAATCGGATTTGAAAGTAGAACATCGACAACATTGAGGCACATCTGTGGAATATGATTCGGAATGACAACATTGAGCACCATCAGAATACAAGTCTACTTCAAAATCAAATGATCCGGAAAGCACTCCACCTGAACAAAGACCCGCTTCAAAAGTGATGACTTGAGATGTTCCCGGCAAAATCATCAACCCATCAAGTACCAGAGGGAATTCACTTCCGTCAAAACAAACGCCAACTGTTCTAGGCTTGAGGATAATTCGATCTACGACCAGGGAAGTGTTATTGTAAATTTCATAAGTATAAAGCGTATTGAATTCTCCGAAACATTGAGCGTCCAATTCGACAGCGTCAACACATCCCGGACATTCTAAAGTTATGGTTGATTCACATGCGACATAATTCACTCCGTCTTCATTTGGAGTAATCCATTGGATAGACAATTCTACTTGAGATGCACCACTTGGAATGGTTTGCCTCAAACAAAAAGAAACCACGTCTTGAAGGTCGCCTTCTGGTATTTGCCCGCTATCATGAGAAAGGATTATAATATTATCTCCATTCAAACCGCCCCAATCAACATGAGTCAATACGTTCTCGAACTCAATTCCGGGTGTCAATATTTCAACACTAATAAAATTAAAATCTTGATATGGAAAATCATTCGTAACATTCATGGAAAAGCAACAACCCTCTTCGGTTTCTAAGGGTTCTGCGTAAGCAGCGAGATATGGACAAGGATCGCAATCCGGCACTTCCAAACAAATATCTTCGTGAACACAAACCTCATCATTCTCCGCAAGAACTTTTATACATTCTACTCCTTCAGGTAAAGTAAAGGTGACGGTATAGATGGCTCCGGGTGGAATATTTAATCCATGCTCAAAATAAATGAAATCCCCATTTTCGTCAAGGACCGAAATTTCATCATATATGTCGTCACTTGTATTGGTCACCGTAAATACAACCAAGGAAGGAGTTCCTTCATTACAAGTCACCTCCGGTGTTCCGATAAAAATAGATTGAAGAGGATTACAATAATTTACTTCGGCTTCTATCGTAATAGATTCTACATGACATGCTTCTTCAGCGGTAATGGTTACGGTGTATGTGGTCGTAACTGACGGGGTGACCTCAATCGAAGTTCCGGACTCTCCATTGCTCCAGGCATAGGACGTTCCTCCCCCAGCCTCTAGAGTGACCGACATTCCCGGACAGATTTGAGACTGTGAAGCGGTTAAGGTCGGTGTGGATACCGCACATGTTTCTCCGGCACAAAATGCTGCGAAATCACCGTTCCGCCAAAGGCATGGATTGTTGTTAAAACTTGACTCTGCCAGGGAGCCGCAATAGTTGGAAAATGAAGCGGGAAAACATCCTTGGAAATTATTATCGGACATATAGAACTTGGTTAAGCCCGACAGGAATCCCAATTCTTCCGGAAGCTCGCCTTCAAATTGGTTATAGCTGATTCTTAAATCATCTAGTAAGGTCAAGTTTCCGATAAGGGGAGAAATTTCACCTGAGAAGCCATTGTTGTTCAACCTCATTTTTTTTAGTGTGGTGATATTGTACAGGCATTCCGGTAGTTCGCCCGAGAAGCCATTATTATTTAAAATAATCCGCTCAAGAGCCGGCAATTGACATAGTGTAGTCGGAAATGCTCCGGACAATTGATTGGTATGCAAAATCAACCATTTTAATGAAGTCATGCCCGACCATTCGGTCGGAATATTTCCCGTTAATTGATTGGAATGCGCCAATAGTACACGTAGGGTTGAAATCTGTCCCAATTCAACAGGAAGAGTACCTGAAATCTGATTCGCTTCAAAATATAGATTGACAAGCGCCGGAAAATCACCGAATTCAGCAGGAATGGTTCCGGTAAGGTTATTCGAACCCAATGCGAGGGTTTGAAGGGTAGGAATATTTGCCAATTCGGGAAGTAGCGAACCTGTCAACTGGTTTCCACCAAAATCGAATGTTTTCAAATTTGTGAATTGGTTCTATATGAATAGTACCTGTAAAATTATTCAAGTGCATAATCAAATGT
>JAHDCE010000502.1:2649-3579 GCA_020630045.1 Saprospiraceae bacterium
AATTCAGGAAGTAGCGAGCCAGTTAACTGATTTCCACCAAAATCGAATGTTTTCAAAGTTGTGAATTGGGTCAGTTCTATCGGAATAGTACCTGTAAAATTATTCCAGTGCATAATCAAATGTTCGAGGACAGGAAGCTCGCCTAACTCGGGAGGAATGGTTCCACTCAAATTATTCGCACGCAAATCCAAGGTCGTCAAATAGGTAATATCTCCGGTTTGAGGCGGTAGTGGACCAGTCAAATTATTGGATTGTAAAGTTATTGCTATAACTCTACCCGAAATATCACATTCCACACCAAACCAACCACAAGGAGAACAATCAGTACCCCAGCCGGTATTATTTGTCCAAGTCGGCCCGTTAGTACCATAGTATAGTGCCATGAGATTATCATAATCCGGATGACATTCTTGGGCGGACAATGCCCCGGGCAAGATGCCTAAAGAAAATATTACAATGAATATATATTGATATAATATCTGTTTCATAATCAATTTTGTATTGAATTAAGGTAAAGGAACGGCGGCAGGTTCGCCGCCGTTCATATTGCAATAAGGAATTTTACTTTGCGGAGTTAAGCTTGAGGAATTTTGCTATCGCAAACTCTCCATTTTCTAGAATCACCCTTGCCATGAATGCGCCTTCCGGCAAATGGGATACATCCGCTTCTATATGGTTTGCTAAAACATTATAATTCGCCGAAAACCGAAGACCCGACATGTTGAGTATTTCCAAAGATTGAATGGATTCAAATTCAATGGATTCATCAAACCTTAAAGCAATTTTACTTTTTGCAGGATTAGGAGAAATGGTAATAGAAGGAAACCCATCGCCTATAATTCCGGAGCAGGCTCCTTGGACTTGGATCCATTCACAAGTTTGTTGGCTCTCTCCTCCACAAATCCCATCTTCACCATTGGGTCGTCTAAC
>JAHDCE010000503.1 GCA_020630045.1 Saprospiraceae bacterium
AAAGCAAAAAGACCCGAAAAGCATATTCCCTAATTATTTATGGCCGGGTACTTAACTGCTTCACAATTGATGTAATATTCAAACTGTTCGAAATCAAGATTTAAATTCAACTTTATAGCAATTTTCGGATTTATTTTTTGATGGATGTATCCAGTGTGTTCTTCACTAAAATTAAATATACTTTTAACTTGTTCAGAAGTGAAATTAAAAAGCTCTAAGGAGTCTTCAATTAAATCCGAACGCTTGTCAAAAATGTTGATTTTGTATTTGAAATAATCAGCATGATAAGGGGAAATAATATCTTCAATAAATAAGGACGGAGATCTCAAATGTTCTTTTAATTCAAATGGTATTCGAATAGCCCCGACATACATGTAATAATCATATCCGAAGTGGACGAAAAATTGTTTGTATATCGCCAAATTAGAGTCAATATATCCCCTTAAGTGTAATTGAATGACTAATGGCATTATTTCAATAGGAATCAATTTGTCCTCGAACAAATTCAGTTGTTCGTATGCTGTTTCATGGAACCATTTGTTCTTGAAAATTTGCAAGGAATATTTGTATCTGTTTTCTTGGAACCCTATTAACCTTAAATGCTTTAGATCATTTTCTTTTAATATTTCAACGACCGCATTTATATATTCATTTTCAGTTTTAATATAGGATTCTTTAGTGAATTTAACTCCCTCAAAATGATTTCCTACTTCATAAATGTCAGTCCATTCGTTTCTCTTGTAATGTCCTTTCTTATTTCGATATTTAGGATTGTATTTGGTGATTCTTAATTGATGCATCAAAGTTGTTTTTCTTCTAATTTGGCCTGTTCTTCGAACACCTCTTCCATGTCTACTTCCTTCAAGTCTCGATTCACTGCAATTGCTGCGTTCAGTTCGAATCCTACTAATAAAATAAAAGCATTGATTTTTAACCAAAGCATAAATACGATAAGTACTCCTAAAGAACCATATAATTCATTATAGGTTCCGAAGTTGTTGACAAAATAAGAAAACAATTGGGACGAGATAATAGATAACAAAGTGGCCAAAGTAGCCCCGGGAGAAAATATCGGAAACCTTCTCTTTACCGCAGGGCCATACCTGTAAATAGTGGTAATGCCAGCATAAAAGAAAAATATAACCGTAAACCATTTCAACAGCCAAAAGCTGTTTTTTGTGAAACTGTCTCCTTCTATATAATGTACCAACCATTCAATAATATAGTTGCCCGCAACAATCAATATAACAGAAGAAAAAAGAATGAAACTTAATAAAATAGTAAGCCGGATAGCGACCATTCTTTCAATAAAGAAATTACGGGATAAAAACAGTCTTTCCTGATGCTTTTTTTCAAATCCATCCAATAAAGCCATCATGCCATTGGAAGCGAAAAACAAGGCCAATAGAAAACTCGTCGATAACAAACCACTCCGTTGTACATCCGTAATGTCACGGATAAAAACCATAATTTGATCCTTGACATTTACAGGGACGATTTCGACCAAGTTCTCTTCAAAAATATCAACGAAATTACTAATCGGAAAGTAGGGGAGTAAAGAGAATATTACAATCGTTGCGGGAAAGCAAGCCAACATAAAACTAAAGGCAATCGAATTCGCCCTGACTTGTAATGCGTTCCTCTGGAATTCTTTATTTAAAAAATATAAAATATCATAAATCGGAACACCAAAAAAACCGGGAAGCGAAGTACGCTTCATCCAATCGGTCACACCGATCACTGTCGGGTGCGACATCAATTGTCCTCGGATTTTATTGATGTCAGGAAACTTCAAAATAGGGTTTCAGTTTTTCCTTCAAAACGTCCGGACATTCTATACTGCCCGACTTGTCAGACTTGATGAATCCCAACCTCACCGTTCCACCATTCAACAATTCTCCTTGCTCATTGAATATCTCAGTGTAAAAACTCATGCTTTGTGCAGGCATCTTTTTCAAAGTCGTCACCAAAGTCAATTCCTCATCATATAACGCCGGTCGAACATATCGGATTTGCATACTCAATACCGGCATCATGATTCCATAATCAGCTTCCAAATCCCGATAAGTGAATCCCACATGCCGCATCAATTCAGCGCGCCCTACTTCATAATAAGAAGGGTAGTGACCATAATACAAAAATCCCATCTGGTCGGTTTCACCATATCGTACCCGTAGTTTCGTCGAATGCTTAATCATATATCAAGAACGTTCAATAGGGCAAGTCATACAATGTGATCCTCCACGCGCACGTGACAATTCTCCTGATGATAAATTGATAATGGTATTCTCCATTTCAGCCGGATTTACCTTTCCGGCTTTGATATCTTCCGCCAGTTGATCGGCATGGACGATATCGTAACCGAATTTACGGAAAGCCGCTTCCGTATATGGATTCCGGTCATAAGTCAAACCTATTCCGGGTTTCAAAGCCACCAAATTGCATCCGTCAGTCCATTGCTCCCTTTCTTGGTAGGGCGATACGCCTTCTCCACTCAAAATAAATTCCATTTTAGGATTCAATTCTCCTAGGAAAAAATCCTTGACCGAAGAATAATGCGCACGATCTCCATTATCTCTATGGACAACTACATTCACACCTTTCCCTTCCACTACGAATGGCTTATAGCCCACCACATGATTGTGGTGGATTTGTGTGAAAATCGTATCGATATGCATACACGAACGAGCGGCGGGAATATTGATTTGCACGACATTTTTAATCAACCCTTTTTCAAACAAGACATCCTTCAATAAATGAATGGCATGGGAGGTCGTCCGCTCACTGCATCCTACCAATAGGTAGTTATCATGAATCATCATCACATCTCCACCTTCAATGGAGATTTGTTCTCCCTTGCGAGAAGGAGGGAACTTGTCGATGTCATTCAAATTAATCACCTTGCCCGCATCATGCATTTCGGCGAACATCGGATGCGCCCAAAATATAAATCGAGTCAGGAAGTTCTCCCGATGACGAGCCTCCTTTGCGGCCTTGGTGATGATGATGTGGTCATGTACGGTGACCGCAATGTCCCTAGTGAATATAAAGTTGGGAATCGGATCGAATAAAATCGCATCCTCACTCGCACAATACCCGGTAATCAACGTTTCCGTCAATTCGCGATTATCCAATGATTTAAGCAATTCGATGTCCCTTTGCGGAAGCTCCTCATAAGAGCCGATTCTATTGATGACTTCCTCCTTTTTCCTAGCCTCACCATATTTTAGGGCGTCATGGATGAGATCCCCGACTTCCAACACGTTTTCATCTCCTAAAAACGACCTCAAGATAAATGTGAAAGTATCATGCTCCTCCTGCATTTTGGGTAGCAAAACAATATCATCAAATAACAACTCTTCCGCCTTCTTGGGAGATATCCTTCCGATTCCTTCATCCGGGCGATGTACAATAACCTTTTTTAAGGTGCCGATTTCACTGGTGACATTAACATTGTGTCCGTTCTTTTTCATGGTGTTCTCTGATTTTAGTAATAGGTAAGTTGACTAGTTTAATACACAGTAAACAAAGTAAGTTAAAGAATTGGGAACAAGATTTTGTCATGAATCAATGAGC
>JAHDCE010000504.1 GCA_020630045.1 Saprospiraceae bacterium
AGTTATGAATCCATAGAAGTAGAAGTTCATAGAAACGGGGTGCTGAATACTTCATTTTCCCAGTCTTTGATTTACACATCCAATATCGCCCCATTTGATTTTACAATACCTATTCCTGCTGAACTGGCGAATTACACATTTTATGTTTATGGGGAAATAGGAGGTGTTAGAACACTGGAAAGAACCATTCAAAATATAGTAGCTGGAGATATTTACATCATTCAAGGGCAATCTAATGCCCAAGCCAGATTGTATAGCGGAAGCGCCAATGGATTTATAGATGATTTCATAAGGGTTTATGCAAATGGAACTGAAACGGGTTCAATATTAATTGGCAATGACAATTGGTATATCGGACAAGGGGATGGAAGTGCTGAGACCAACGGAAATGTAGGACAATGGGGACTTAAAATGGCACACGATATAGTGAATTCAACTGGCATTCCGGTCGCTATTTTCAATGGGGCACGTAGTGGGGAAACCATTTCATATTTTCAAGCGTCGACTGATTACCAAACCTCCTTGGCCTCGAATTATGGACGACTTTATTATAGATTGAATCAGTCCGGGTTGAAAGACAAGGTAAGGGCCGTCTTTTGGGCACAAGGAGAAAGAGACGCCCACCCGGGTATCGAAACACCGACAGCTACATATAAATCACTCTTCGAAGCATTGAAAAGTTCATGGGAAACCGATTATCCGAATATTGAACAATACTACATTTTTCAAACCAAAAACGGATGTGGCAAACCATTATATAGTGTAATGGAGGTAAAAGAAGCACAAAGACAATTGGCTTTCGAAAATCCCGATATTTCCATCATGTCCACAGCAGCAATCACACATGATTCTGATGATTGCCATTTTCCATTCATAAATGGATACGAAATATTTGCCAATCGGATAATTCCCTTGTTAGAAAGGGATTTATATGGAGTGGGGACGACATTAGAAATCGATCCGCCTATGATTACCGATGCTTATTTGACGGACGCTTCAACATTGGTGATTGAAACCAATGCCATCGGATTATCTATCGCTACCATTGCGGAAGACTTCGAACTGCATGATGCCGGTGGTGCTACCATTACGGGTATTTCCGTTTCATCGGGAAATATTGTCCTCTCATTATCCCAATATCCCGGACCGAATCCCCTAGTATCATATACTGCCCAAGCTCCCGGAGCTGTAGGGGATTTTGTAACCAATACCAATGGACTGGAGCCGGTTTGTTTCTATCGTTATCCGATTGATGTGTCAGGGGTTTCTGTACCCGGTTGTGCATTAACGAATACAACGGATTCAGATGGGGATGGAGTAGTAGACGGATGTGATTTAGACGACGACAATGACGGCATATTAGACACGGATGAAGGTTGTACGACTCCTGCCTCTAGCACCTTGAATATTTTCTCTGAATGGGGAACGAGCGTTACTGTCATCCCACTTGTTTCAAATTCTTATACGGCAACCAATATCAACGGTACAGGGTTGGATATCAAATTTACGGAAGTAGAAGGCGGCCGTACCGGTTTTCCAAGGACATGGACGAATGTCACCCCGGCCATCCAAGGCTCAACGGATCAAGCCATCAATGAAACCAGCCAAATAGATTTGGCTACAACCGTATTAAGTAGATTAAAATATAATTTAGAATTTTTCATCACAGGTACTACGACTCCCGTATCGGTTTGTGACTTCTCCTTGGTACTCGGAGATATGGACAACAATAAACTATATGGAAATTTTACAAGTAATGTCCTTGTCGGAACCTTGCCCGTTCATGCCACACTGCTAAACAATGCTACGACAGGAACATATATCCAATCGGATGGTACAATCGTTTCCAATTCTTCTGATGCCGGTGATTTCAGTGTGACTACCTCCGGTAGCATGACTTCCTTTGGTTTTACAACCGAAAGCTCTTCTCTTACAGCTTATGGTGTTATCATAAAGGACATTCAGTTCACCCTATGCGATTGTATCGGAACAGATACGGATGGGGATATGATACCGGATCATCTGGATTTGGATTCAGACAATGATGGTTGCTTTGATGCCATAGAAGGTGGAGCGGATTTCGATGATACGAACTTGGAAGCGAATAACAGCTTGGACAATGATGGTTCCGGGGTTGATGCCGATGGTGTTCCGACGCATGCTGGTTCTCCACAAACCGCAGGGACAAGCTTAGTCGTCAATTCACTAGAAAGTCCGACCATCGCCGATACCGCGGATGAAATGGTTATCTGTAACGGTGCAACCATTACCGAGTTCTTTACGGCTACTTGTGGAGTAGGATGTACCATCAATTGGTATGATGCCGCTACGGGCGGAAACCTGAAAGGAACAGGTTCTACCTATGATCCAAGTACGGATCCAAGGGTAGACACTTCCGTTCCGGGTTCATTTACCTATTATGCCGAATGTGATTGTGGCTCAGGATGTTTCGGTGCTAGAGAAGCGGCGACATTGACGATTATCGCAGCCAATGACAACAACCCGACCGGAGAGTTGGCAAGTACATTGGGAACTTTCGACGGATGTGTAGATGCTTCAGGTGTCAACCAAATCGAAGCGACTTGTTCACAAGGCGGCACACCAATCGTTACTGTGGGTGCCAATATGGAATCCGTTACCTATAATTCTGATAACGGAACGACCTTCTTGTTTGATGTTGTTCCTACAGCGGCCGCGATAGCAGCGGCTCAAGCGAATGACGAATCTTTCATCGCTCAGGTAGATATCGAATGTCCGTGTAATTTCTTAAGATCGACGCTAACCTTCAATTGTCCGTTCAACTATGAAGGACCTGGATGTACCACACTATTACCGGTGGAATTATTGTATTTCAAGGGAACCTCAACTCATAAAGGTTCCTTGTTGGAATGGGTGACCGTTTCCGAAATCAATAACGACCACTTCTCAGTACAACATTCTTCCGACGGAAGGAACTTCAAGGAAATCGGTACGGTCAAAGGAAACGGAAACAGCTCCCAAGAAACCAAGTATGACTTCTTGAATCCTAATCCGGTAATCGGTACGAACTATTACAGGCTACAACAATTTGATTTCGATGGCTCGTTTGAATACA
This sequence comes from Saprospiraceae bacterium, assembly GCA_020630045.1. Lineage (GTDB taxonomy): Bacteria > Bacteroidota > Bacteroidia > Chitinophagales > Saprospiraceae > JAHDCE01. Next base: position 3,095 of record JAHDCE010000504.1, read on the forward strand.
CGCAAATAATTTCCTTAGAATATTTCGGGAAACCGGACTTCTCCTTGTCTCCGAATCCGACCAGGGGTGAATTGTTCCTCAGCTACACGACACCGACCGCCGGAACGGTTCAAATTGAAGTGTATGATGTTTTAGGACGATTGTTATTATCCCAAGAAGAGACTGCCGGCAAAGGCGAAAATCAATTCAATGTAAATGTTGAATCATTGTCGGCCGGTACCTACACCATCTTATTAAAAGATGGTGAAGAAAGATTGATGAATAAGTTTGTGAAATCTGAATAAGGTTTTAGGTTTTTTATGGATTGGGAAAATAAAATCGGGAGTTTCAATTGTTCAAACTCCCGGTTTTCATTTATCGGTTTTCCCCTTGGATTTATCGTAAAAAGTCGATTCGGAAGTGACGAATTGGCAGATTTGAAGTATTGTTAATACACGGTTAAACTTGCTGAATCCACGGCACCAATTGAATTATTT
>JAHDCE010000505.1 GCA_020630045.1 Saprospiraceae bacterium
TTCCCAAAATAACGATTCGTCTTTCATACAAAAGATTTCGTGATAACATCTATTAGACGGGCATAACGCCAATTGGGGTATGTTTGCCGCCGTAAAATGTCCGTCTTGCTGCAAACAATTTTCAGTATCCTAGTAAAGAAAGCATCCTAGAGCTACTTTGTTGGTCAAATAATAAAGAATGATCTATTTTTCCATTGGGAGAACGGTCTACCAAAACGTGCTTGGGATATGGAATTAAGCAGTGTTGAATGCCGCCATGTCCGGCGATACTTTCTTGATATGCTCCCGTATGAAAAAATCCCAAAAAGAGCGGTTCTTTTTCTCCTTGGGATAATTTGGGTAGAAACAACTGGCTGACGTGAGCTTCCGAGTTGTAATAATCGGAATTGTCGCAAGTAATGCCACCGATATTCACCCGGTTATAGGGTCGATCCCATTTATTGATGGGCAACAATATGAATCGTTGGTCGATACCCCATACATCCGGTAATGTGTTCATGATAGAATTGTCTATCATGTACCAAAGTTCGGCATCGTTTTGCTGTTTTTTACCGATAACGGAAAAGATGACGGCACCACTTTCCCCTACGGTAAACGAACCGAATTCGGTGTAGATATTGGGCACCGGCAATTGGTTTTCATCGCAAGCTTGCTTGATGTTGCTTACGATTTGATCCACCATATACGAGTAATCGAATTCGAATCCTAAAGAATTGCGGATAGGGAGCCCTCCACCGATATTCAAGGAGTTCAACTCCGGGCAAATCTTTTTTAATTGGCAATATGTAGTGACCGCTTTTTTAAATTCATTCCAATAATGAATGGAATCCCGTATGCCTTTGTCCACAAAAAAATGAAGCATCCGGAGTTTGAATTTCGGATTCGTATGAATTTTTTCTTTGTAGAAATCTAATATTTTGGAACGGCTGATTCCTAGTCTCGAAGTATAAAATTGAAAGTTGGGTTCTTCTTCCGTGGCGACCCTTACACCGATATTACATACCGGTAATTGGATATGTTTTTCATAGTAAGACAATTCATCCACATTGTCGAGTACGGGTAGGATGAACGGATATCCATTGTTGATGACGGTGCTGACCTTGGCTAAATATTCGCGGGTTTTGAAACCATTGCAAATAATGCGGGTACTTCGTTTGATTTGTCCGGCTCTGCTCAGGTGTCGGATGATGTCGATATCAAAAGCGGAAGAGGTTTCCAAGTGAACTTCATCCATACTTAATACCTTGTCCATGACGAATCTGAAATGGGAGCTTTTGGTACAATAGCAATAATGGTGTCGGGCGTCGTATCCATTCTTTTGGATGGCATCCGAAAACCATTTTTTCGCCAATTCGATTTTACGGCTGATATTGGGTAAATATGAAATCCGTAGTGGCGTGCCATATTCCTCTATGATTTCCCGTAAGGGAATATCATGAAATTCTAAATAGCCGTTTTTAATTTGAAATCCTTCTTGAGGAAATTCGAAGGTTTGATGGATAAGATCGGAATAAGAATTGGTCATTTGTCCTTACCTAAGAGGGATATCCCCTTGTGATCAATCGAGCTTTTTCCTACTAGGTTAGGCTCATGAATTCCAAGGGGCGAATTTCCACAAAAAAGTGGATATGAAGTATATTATTTTTTAATTTTTTCTTGGATTCGCATAAATTCGAACATGGCGTTTTTATCGACAACACCTATGACACTTCCCCCGAGCGTAACGGGTAAGAAATCGAGCTGATGCTGCTGCATGACTTTGAATGCTTCTCGGAAGCTTTGTTCGGAATGTAGCGTAGGAAATTCGCGGTTGATATAGGGATGTATGGTTGAAAATGAGGCCGTGTCATTCATCCATTTTATAATGGAGGCTTCAGTCAGTATTCCGATAAGGGTTCCGTCTCCATCAAATACCAAAAAGTTTTTTTCCCAACCGTGCATGAACATTTCTATGACTTGTGATTGGGTGGAAAATACATCTAATCGAGTGTAATTGTATCTAGTCACTTGACCGACTTTCAATCCTGAATATAGGGCATCGGTACGAATCATCCGTAATTCGTTCATCGCCATGTATCCCACAAAAAAGCCGACTAAGGCGAACATGTATTGTTGTTGTGAAAGACCAATGACTAAAAAAATCACCGCGAATGCTTGTCCGACATATGCCGCGATTTTAGTAGCTGTCACGCGGTCTGTAAATCCGGACAAAATAGCCCGGAACATTCTTCCTCCATCCATTGGAAATGCGGGAATCAGATTGAATAACACCAACATGATATTGACCATGATCAATACACCAATACCTTGATCCAACCAAGGCATATTGTCTACATATGATTTGGCAGTCACTTCATCCAAGATACCGCCTGACTCTCCCATGAGGGTAAAGAATTCCATATTGGATGCGATGAAATATATGCCTAGGATAAATGCGATGACCACATTCACCATCGGCCCGGCTAAGGCGACTATGAATTCCCTTAAGGGTTTATCAGGCATTCGCCGCATACGGGCTACGCCACCTATGGGCGACAGGATGATGTCTTCGGTTTGTATGCCGTACCTGCGTGCTGCCAAAGCATGTCCGAATTCATGGAGGACGACACAAAGAAATACCAGTAGAAATAAAAGTCCTAGGAGTAAAGTCCCGACGAAATCAGCTCCCGACGAATATCCGATATAGGCCACCCAAGGCACCATGAGGGCGAATGACCAATGGAGTTTAACGGGAATACCCCAGAATTTTGCGATTTGGATGGATGGTCCGATAACTTTTATTTTTTGTTATAAACGGTAAAAACGCTAAAATGGATTTTATGAAAACGTTACTTTTTCAATTTTTCATTGGAAGCGTGGCGTTCTTTGTCCCGTTTGGTCTTTTTTTCCAAGTTTTTTTTGAGGGCGTCAGACAAATCTATTCCCGTTTGATTGGCTAAACAAATCAGCACGAATAGCACATCCGCCATTTCGTCTGCCAAATCATCTTTTGCGGAAAGCTCCTGCTCCTTGGTTTTGAACGATTGTTCGCCGTATAAACGAGCCATTAACCGAGCGACTTCCCCTACTTCCTCTGTTAAGATGCAGGTATTGGTCAATTCGTTGTAATAACGAACTCCGATGGTATTGATCCATTCATCAACGATGGATTGTGCTTCTTGAATCGTCATATTCATTCTTTATTTTTTGTATCCATACAAATAGTAACAGGGCCATCATTTAATAATCTAACCTTCATATCCGCTCCGAATTCACCGGTTTGGATGGTTATGCCGGATGTTGCTCCTAGTACCTTTACAAACTCTTCATATAAAGGTATGGCAATATCCGGCTTGGCGGCTTTGGTATATCCAGGGCGGTTACCTTTCTTGGTACTTGCGTGTAAAGTGAATTGACTCACCACTATGATTCCTCCCCCGACATCCATTACGGATCGGTTCATGACTTGATTGTCGTCGTTGAAAATTCGGAGATTGGAAATTTTTCGGGACAACCAATCAATATCTTCCTTGGTATCTGCATCTTCGATTCCCAATAAAACAAGGAGTCCTTG
>JAHDCE010000506.1 GCA_020630045.1 Saprospiraceae bacterium
TTGCGGCGAATGCCTCGTTGATTCCCAAAATAACGATTCGTCTTCCATACAAAAAATTTCGTAATAACATCATTGATCTAAAACAGAAAGCAACGGATTTTCAAAAATCCAATTTCAAATCAAACAATTTCCATACATGGAAAACTTCACCATCCGCCCTATCCTACCCGAAGACGCCTCTTCCTTCTGGGGCTTAATCCATAGAAATCGGGAAAGATTGAAAAAGTACTTCCCGATTACTACGGATGCGATCCAAGGTATGGACTCGGCATTGTCCTTTATTATTAAACGGTTAGAATTATCAGAGCAATCCAGCTCCTACGCATTTGTCATTGAACAAATATCTCCTAAAGAAATCGTAGGTTACATATCTATAAAAAGTATCGATTGGAAATCCGGGAAAGGGGAATTGGCTTACTATGTCTCCAAGGATCATGAGGGCAAAGGATTGACCAGTTTCGCAGTAGCGAAAATTATTAGTATCGGTTTCGGCCAATTGGGTTTGAATAAATTATACGCTCGTGTAGGAAAGGAAAACATCGGAAGTCACCGCGTCTTGAAAAAGAACGGATTCGACCTAGAAGGAGTACTCCGAAAAGACTACCGAAATGGCGAAGGAGCCTTGGTGGACGTCCATTATTACGGGATAATTAATGAAGCTATCGGCGTTAAATCCTAGTGGTTCCGGATTAATTCAACATAAGTTTTGCAAAAAAACGAATGAATCAACTATTTTTGACGACCACCCAAATACATCAATAAACAAACAAGGTTATGAAATTAAAATTCACTTTACTCCTTTTTAGCATATTTTCATTACTTCATGTCAATGCACAAGTCGTAGATGACTTCTCTGATGGAGATTTCACCAATGATCCGACTTGGATTGGAGACACGGACAAATTCCAAGTGAACGCCGGAGAATTACAGCTTTTCGACACGGCTCCTACCGGTACTGACTTGACTTATTTATCAACTATTGCCCCTACGATGGGATTGACCGAATGGGACTTCTATGTCAGATTGGAATTCAACCCTTCCGGATCGAATCTTACCCGGGTTTATTTACAATCAGACCAAGCGAATTTAACAGGTTCCCTGAACGGTTACTTTGTCCTTGTAGGGAATACAGACGACCTCATCGAATTGCGGCGTCAAAATGGTTCGAGTACAAGTGCGATTATTTCTAGTCCAATTGATGTAGTGGACGTAGATCCGGTTACAGTAAGAATCAAAGTAACCCGAGATGCCGCGAACAACTGGGAATTATTAGCGGATCCTACGGGGGGAACAACCTACACCTCTTATGGTACAGCGAATGACGCCACACACCCTTCCGGCACCTTCTTCGGAGTATTTTGTGATTATACCAGTACACGGGCTGAAAAAATGTTTTATGACGATATTTCCATCAATCCCACTTTCGTGGATATGACGCCTCCTTGTATTACAGGTGTAAATATTATCTCAAGTACTCAAATCGCGATTACCTACGACGAACCTATTGATGCCACATCTGCCGGAATGGCTTCTAACTTCTCCATTACAGGAGGGCTTGGCATCGCCTCAAGTACACTTGATGGCGGTGACCCGAACACGGTTATCGTCACACTGGCGACTCCCATGGTCAATCTGACAGATTACACCATTTCAAGTACGGTCGAAGACTTATTTGGAAACCCTAGTACTTGTTCCCAGCCCTTCACCTATGCGGTAGGAGAACCTGCGGATGCCTTTGACATCATAATCAATGAGTTCATGGCCGACCCTACTCCGGTAGTGGGATTGCCCGACGCGGAATATGTGGAATTATATAATCGAAGCTCAAAAGTTATCGATTTGGATGGGTATCAATTATCTAGTGGAACAAGTCCACAATTGTTACCCGCCTACCTTATACTTCCTGGAGAATATGTCTTAGTCGTCGATGATTCTGACCTATCTACATTCTTGGGACTTGGATTGACCAATGTCATTGATGTAGGAACTTTACCCGGACTAACCAATTCAGGAGACAATATTACACTTGCTGACGACATCGGTACAATACTGGATGCAGTCGATTATACGGATGACTGGTATCAAGATGGAGCCAAAGATGATGGAGGCTGGTCAATAGAGCGCATCAATCCTGAGAATCCATGTGACGCGGGAATCACCAACTGGATTGCATCCGATCATCCTTCGGGAGGAACACCCGGAGCCATCAATTCGGTCAATGATACCGGTACAGGTTCTTCAGCATTGCAATTGGTCGATGTCACTGATATTTCACCCGCAGCTATCACTTTGAATTTTAGTACGGCATTTGATGTCACTTCTGCCGGCAATCCGGCCAATTATAATGTAGATGGTGGAATAGGCAACCCGGCTACTGCCACCGTACTAACACCTACTAGTGTCCAATTGACCTTTACGCCTCCTTTATCGGGTAATATAACATACACTGTAACGGTTGGTGCGGCTGTGGAAGATTGCGCAGGATCATCACCCATCGACCCGGCAGCCAATTCCCTTCAATTCAGCTTACCCGAACCGGTGGTCGTTTCGGTTTTCGCCAATGCTCCATCCCAAACAGTGACGGTTGTGTTTGATGTCGCGATGGATCCGATATCAGCCGGCAATCCAGCCAATTATTATGTTCCCGGACTAGGTAATCCTTCTTCCGTTAATGTCCTTTCTCCCACTACAGTGGAATTGATGTTCGGAACGGCTTTAGAAAATGGAGGTGAATACGAAATCACCATTACCAATGTCGCCAACTCGGACGGCACGGTCATTTCACCCACCACTTTCCCATTTGTTTATTATGAACCGGTGGAAATCGCCAAATATGACATCATCATCAATGAATTACTACCGAATCCGAATGGTGCATTCGGTATTCCTGCTGGAGAATTCATAGAACTTTACAACAGCAGCGACAAAATCATCAGTTTGGAAGGGTTTTATTTCCAGAGTGGAACATCAGTGTCAGATTTGATGCCTTTCCGGGTACTTCGTCCAGGTGAATTCATAATTATTTATGACAGGGACATTTCAGACGAGGAAGATTTCAGTTCATTCGGAGATACTTTGACCCTGGAAAAAATGATTACCCTCACCAATGATGGCGATGATGTCACTTTACTAACCAGTGCCGCCGAAATCGTAGATGCCATCGAATACGACCGATCTTGGTATGCCGATTCTTCAAAAGATGACGGAGGGTGGACCCTTGAACGAATCAACCCATCAGCTCCTTGTGAGGGAGTTTCCAATTGGAGGGCATCGGAAAATTCTTTCGGAGGAACTCCCGGTCAACCCAATTCGATTTTGAATGATGTTGCTGATGAAACACTTCCTGATTTGATTACTGTTTTTCCCGTTGACCAACTTACCATCATCGCTAGTTTTTCGGAGGCGATGGATGATGTCGCGGCAGCGGATTTCACATCTTATTCGCTCAGTGGCGGCATCAACATTATAGGAGCGTCCACTAATCCTCCGCTGTCTAATGAGGTGACATTAACCATTGATCCGGCAACGCCATTGGCACCAAGTACAG
>JAHDCE010000507.1 GCA_020630045.1 Saprospiraceae bacterium
CGTAGCTACGTTTAAGGGGAATAACGAAGTGGATTTTCAAAATAACGGTTTGGCTTTACTCAATTTTTCGTGATAACATCTAATGACTATACAAAAGCCGCGATAAGTCCTCCTATCACCATACTAGTGAACAACCAATAAGAGAAGTGAAGAAAGAAAAAACGATAATCACGACGTTCCAATAAAGCGAAGAACCCAATGAATGGAACAGCAAAAACCACAGCATTGATAGCACCGTGAAAACAACCATGCCCGAAATGTCGATGCTTTTGACCGTACTTTGCCAAGAACTCATCCGCCACCCTTTTGGCTTCTAAGTCCCCTTGTAAAATATCCGTCAAGAACAACTCATAAAAACCCATTTGATGGATCACCAAATTCATATATCCGAATACGATGGAAAAACTAAGCAGGAACGCGACCAATATCCGAATTGCACCCAAGGAGGATAAACTATGAATTCCATTCTCGCCCGACCACCTGAGAAGTGGCGAGTTTTGATGATACCATATATAGGCTATGAATAATGGTACAAAGGATATAAGTAACGCATTGATATAATTCAATTCCATATCAATATTTTAAATCAATTATAAAACAAAAGAGGGGCGGAAAACCACCCCTCCAATATTAAATATTATATCCCTTAATTGGAATCACATCTTCATAAACTTAACCGTATTCATACTTCCTTCATGATTGATGATGGAAATAAAATAATAACCACTTTGAAGTCGAGAAACATCCAAGGAGATTTGGCCGGCTCCTGTTTCCATATTCAAGCGACCTGTTTCCAGCGATTTGCCGTTCAGGTCATGGATGCGGTAGGTGACTTCTCCCCTTCCGGGGAATGGATAAATAACGTTCAATTCATCCAAAGCGGGATTCGGATAAACTTTCACTCCTTCAACATCATGAGATGACAAACGAGTGGAAACACTACCGGTGGTGAAAGTAAAAATGGGGCCGAAGTTGGAGAATATTCCATCTGAACATAAAGAACGAACTCGATATTCGTAAGTCGCATTTTCCAACAAACCATATTGCCGTTTGAACGTCTGTGACCCGGAAGTGCCTACTACAATCCAATCTTCTCCCGGTCCTCGATAACGAACTTGGTATTTGGTCACTCCCGCCACTTCATCCCATGAAAATTCTACATTGGTAGGATCGGCGAGTAACGTCGCGATTTGATTTTCAGGATAAGAACAAGCAGAAGAATAAAATCTAGCCAAAGGAGAATAATCCGACCATACGGTTCCTCCGCATAATGCACGCACACGATATTCATAATATTCTTGGGAAGTCAATCCGGACAAAGTCTTCGTGTTCGTCAAAACACCACTCAAGTTCCACTCGGTCTCTCCTTGTATACGATACCTGACTTGATACTTGGTAGCGGTCGGTACTTCATCCCAAGTCAATACGGCACTTGTAGCGCTTGGCGTTTCTACTTGGATATTTGTAGGAATATCACAAGTAGGCGTATAAGAACTATTGACTATCGTCAATGTACCATCCGGTTCGAATGGGTCGGACCATCTTTCATCCGTATAGACACTCGACCCCGTCAATGTTTTCAGGAAAGCTTCGATAGCTGCCCGTTCATCTGTTGTCAAGTTCAAGTTTTGTCCGGGGCCGGGTTGTGGCGGTGTCCCCGGCTGTGGCGGCGGTCCTCCGGTCAATCGGATATCCAAGTTGGGATTCACTGCGGGATCTGCGACAATTACATTGTAGTGATCTAATAATTCATCAATAGTCGCTAATGAACCATCGTGCATCATCGGTCCGTTCAAGGAACCATCCGGAGCGAACAAGTCCCTCAATGTGGGTGAACGGGTATTGGTAAAATCAGTCGCTCCCGGATTATTGGCAACAGTAATCACACCATTGTTCCTAGAGTTCGGATCAATCGCGAACTCCGGAGAAGTATGACAAGTCTGGCAGCCTAATCCACCGCCTATACGATTTCCCGTAAAGGGTTGTCCGGGAGGGGGCGTTTCGAATTGAATCGGTTGACGGAACAAATTTTTCCCTTGATTTTCTTGGGGAGTAAAATTTGAAAACGGCCCGTTTTCATTTCCACCGTTGAGCGCCAAACCTTCGTCGTATCGGGAATCAAAAGACTGGATACTCCGAACAAATTGAGCAATCGCCATTTGCATCCTTTCTTCAGTGATTTGTGTATCTCCGAATGCTTCGAAAAACAAATATTCGTAATATTGGATGCCTTCTAATTTGGTAATCAAATCGGCGAAGTCGGGATCGCCCATCGTTCCGCTGAATCCCATCTCTCCATGGTCCCGTATGGGTTGGGTGGTTTGCTCTTCTAATGTGGCGGCACGCTCGTCCCAAAAGAATTGTCCCTCATCAGAAAATCGGGAATTGATTAGGCGCATCGAATGACGGCCGGTCAATCCGTTGGCTCCTTGGCTCACTACCGCCAAATCCGAGAACCCATGTGCTTGTTGGTGACAACTCGCACAAGAGGTGGAATTGTCGGAAGACAAATTTTTATCATAAAATAAAACACGTCCTAAAGTAGCATCGGCATCGGAAATGGGATTGGTTGTCGTGTTGTCTCTTGTAATGTAGGCCGGGATAGCCTGACTTTCATAATTGAAAAGCGCTGCAAAATCAATGGTGCCGGACATTAATATCACAGCAAGGGCGATAAGCCCGAAAGCGGTAATCGTTCTTCTCATGCTAATGGTTTTGTAAGTCTGTTGTAAAACAATATGACTTCACTGTCACAAATTTTATTCCCACAAATAGAAAATTCGTCGATTTTTTTCCTTGGATTATCCTGATTTCCGGAATTATTCTTACTCCAACAATATATTTGCTCAACATCACCTAAAAAATGAATTCACCATGAGTATCTGGAAAACCATCATAGAATCTTTAAGTAATAAGCCCAAAGTCATCCAACATGAAGTGTTTGGAGAAATGACGAGATATGGAGAATATTTCGATGGAGTGGTCGAATTACCCGATTTCGACAAACCCATCTCCTTGCACTTGGCCAATAAAGACAATGAACCCACCCAAGAACAAATACAATTCTTTTTGCGGATGAAGGCAGAGTTCTATTTATGGCACTCAACGAATATCAAGCGGTTCGTCATGGAAGAGAAAAAGAATTGGGGCAGGAATTTAGTCATTTGCTCATTCGATGATTTTTTTACGCCATTTCAGTTCTTGATTTCGGATGGACAGTCTTCTCCCATGTATTGGGAAGTCATTTATCGTGCGAAGCATGATTACTTACCTTTTAAACTCATGATGAGCGGCAACAAACCTACCCGATTGGAGCTTTGCCATGACGATGATATCAAGGCTTCTTATTATTGGCAGGCGTAGGGCAGGAACACCTGCTTTGTAATTAGATGCCCCTTAAACGTAGCTACGGCTATGCTTGGCGGCGAATGCCTCGTTGATTCCTAAAATAACGATTTGTCTTTTATACAAAAAATTTCGTGATAACATCTATTACTAGACTTAAATTTAGATGAAAATATTCCCGAGGCCAAACCTCGCAAGGT
>JAHDCE010000007.1:0-15304 GCA_020630045.1 Saprospiraceae bacterium
AATAAAATCTCTAATTCTAGCTCTCATAAAAAACAATTCATAATAATGTCTAATACACCTTGTAAAAAATTGCATCAAAATAAAACTTAAAAACATCTTGACTTATGAAAAATGTATTCATTACCGGAGGAAGCAGAGGAATCGGAAAAGCCATTGCCATCCGACTCGCAAAGGAGGGATATAATATTGCAGTAGCTGCAAAAACCGCTCAACCGCATCCGGTTTTAAAAGGAACGATTTACACTGCTGCGGAAGAAATCAATGCGGCCGGAGGAAATGCGCTGCCACTAGTAGTGGATGTCCGTTCGGAGGAAATGGTCTCGAATGCAATTAAAGAAACCGCTGACACATTCGGCGGTATAGATATCGTAATTAACAACGCCAGCGCGATTAACCTGTCCGGTACCGAAGCCCTACAAATGAAACGTTATGATTTGATGCATCACGTAAATACCAGGGGGACCTTTCTTGTTTCGAAATATAGTATTCCTTATTTAAAAAAATCCAGCTGTCCCCATGTCCTTAATCTTTCTCCTCCGCTCAATATGTCACCCAAATGGTTTGGAGTACACGTGGCTTACACCATGGCGAAATATGGTATGAGCATGTGCGTGTTGGGCATGGCAGAAGAATTCAAGCGGGACGGCATTGCATTTAATGGATTGTGGCCCAAGACCACCATTGCGACAGCAGCCATTCAAATGGTCGGAGGAGATTTGATGATGAAAGCTAGCCGAAAGCCTGAAATCATGGCGGAAGCAGCCCATATTATTCTTCAAAAAGAAAGTAAATCATGCACCGGTAACTTTTTTATCGATGAAGACGTCTTATTAAATAACGGTTTCAAGGCGGAAGACCTCGATCAATTCGCCTATGCTCCCGGACAGGAGCTGATGCCTGATTTATTTTTAGATTAAAACAATACCTTGTATGGATGCGATTTGGGGAATTATCATTAATGCATTGGCCTTATTGCTTGGAGCTGCTGTCATTTCAGGCATTAAAATGAGGGGATTTATCCATGCGGTTATCATCGCCTTTGTTATCGGATTACTCAACTATTTTATCGGATCGATTTTGGACTGGTTGGCCACGCCCATCAATTGGATATCATCCGGCTTGTTCAGTTTCGTCATTGATGCATTGATCATTTATTTGGCTTCCAAAATCCTCAGCGGATTTAAAGTGGAAAGATTTGTAGATGCTCTTTTACTGGCGGTCATTATCGCCCTATTCAATGGATTGGTTCAATGGTGGTGGTAGGGGTTATATCCTCATAGATACCAAAGGCTTTTAGCCATGTCCGAAATGAAAAGGAAAAGATTTCCGGAATGTGGATAATTATTCCATATTGATGCATGGAATACTTGTCAAGGGTTTACATTTGCAAAAAAATTTCAAAACCTATAAGTCATGGTAAAAATCCTTGTCAACGACGGTATCCATCCGGATGGAAAAATGCTTTTAGAGGAAGCGGGTTATCAAGTGGACGTTATCAAAATTCCACAAGACGAACTTCTTGAAAAACTTCCTGCCTACGATGTCATTGTTATTCGTAGCGCCACAAAGGTCAGAAAGGACTTGATTGATGCTTGTCCCAACCTAAAAATCATTGCACGTGGCGGTGTCGGTATTGACAACATTGACCACGAATATGCCAGAAGTATTGGCAAAACTGTCATCAATACTCCTGCTGCATCATCCCAGTCCGTAGCGGAACTGACTTTCGCCCATATATTTAATTTATCAAGATTTCTTCACGAGGCGAATCGAAACATGCCCACTAAGGGCAATACAGAATTTAAAGCCCTGAAAAAATCATATGCGAAGGGAATTCAACTCCGTGGTAAAACCATCGGGATTATCGGTTTTGGGAGAATTGGTCAAGAAGTGGCAAGAATCGCCCTAGGTCTAGGAATGAATATCTTGCCTGTGGATCCATATGTAGAAGAGGCGCCTATTTCTGTTCAAGCCTATCAAAATAAAGATGTTTCTTTTTCTGTCTCCATTCCGACTGTAGAGATGGATGATATGCTTAAGCAAGCAGATTTTATCACATTGCATGTCCCTGGTGGAGATTTGATTAGCCAAGCGGAAATCGACAAGATGAAGCATGGAGTGTATATCATCAACACCTCAAGAGGTGGCGTTATTAATGAAGATGCGTTATTAGCAGGATTGGAATCCGGTAAAATCAGTGGTGCCGGTCTCGACGTATTCGTGAATGAACCGAAACCAAGGCAAGAATTATTGGATCATCCGAGGATAAGTCTTAGTCCCCACATTGGAGCTTCGACATTGGAAGCACAAACTAATATCGGGCTCGAATTAGCGGATAAAATCATTGCTTTTTTCGGAGACGACAAGTAAATAATCAGATTTTATTCTGAAAAAGAAGCGAAAACACCTCAAGGAGAATTGACTCCTTGAGGTGTTTTTTTATGTTCAAAAAGCAACATTACCACCCAAATAAACGTATTGTTAAAGTCGGGAATAGCGAACTATTATCCTTTAAACCTGTCTAAAATCCTAAGATTTTTTCAGATATTTATGGAAATTCCGACAAGAATACTCCTTTAAACAACTCATACATGAGAAACAAAACTAGATGAAAGCTAATGGTTTGGCTTTCATTCCAACATGAATTATGACAAGAAATCAACCAATACCGTTTCTCTTATTTTGCCTATTTATTTGGGTTTCATGGTCTTCTTGTTCTGATGTAACCGTCAGGATGGAGGGTTTCGAAATTCACGGTATTGATGTTTCTCATTATCAACATAGAATCGATTGGGATACCGTAGCCACGCAGAAAGTTGATTTCGCTTTTGTCAAAGCTACCGAAGGATTGACCTACAAAGACAGCCTTTTCCAAAGAAACTGGTCGGAATTGAAACGCGTCGGTATCAAAAGAGGGGCCTATCATTTTTACCGCCCCAACAGTAGCCCTAAAACACAAGCCTACAATTTCCTCTCTACTGTTTCTATTGAAGAAGGAGACCTTCCGCCGGTTCTTGATTTTGAAGTAGTCAGCGGACAACATCATTTCGGGATTATTTCGGGGCTTCAAACTTGGTTGAGTATTGTAGAAAACGAATTGGGATTTCGTCCGATTATTTATACGAATCTTAATTTATACAATGAGTATATCAAAGACAATTTCAATGATTACAGCATTTGGATCGCTAGATATAACGATCTAGCCCCCCATATGCCGATTGACCAACCTTGGTCATTTTGGCAGTATGGCAATCGCGGACGAATGAAAGGGATAGAAGGAGATGTCGATTTCAATGTGTTTTCAGGAAGTCACCAAGATTTGGAATATTTTGGATTTCCCGCCGACTCCTCATCTTATGCGATCGGCAAGCCAGTTTATCCGTTGTAGGAAATTCCCCATTAAGGCACTATTATATTCAAAGCCTTTTCTAGTACTGTAAATTTCGCTGGAGCCCGTCCTAAAAATTCGCCATCAACCTCAAGAAGAGTCGGGGAATTCTCCTTGGCTTCCACAACCACTTCCTTCGTGTGGGTACAAGTGATTTTGCGATGTTTCTCCACCTTCCCATTATAGAATTTCGGCGTTGCTAGAATGACTCCCAATTTTGACAATTCAACTGCATATGTCAAAGCCATTTGACCATCATTTGCTACAGCGTGAGGCACAAAGCTCATCCCCCCACCCGAATATTTACAAATCCCGAGATTGATGGTATAAAATTTATCCGTGACTTCTTCTCCATTGTACTTGATGACGGCTTTCCGCAAATTATATTTAAATAGGCAGGTTACAATCAACGAAAGGTAAATCAATTTATTACTGGCTCCACCTTTTGACTCTTCGGCTGCCCGTGCAATGAAAGCGTCATAAGCCATACCGGCCACATTCATAAAATAACGCGTCTTTTCTTCGCCCTCCATATTTAGATAATCGACTCGTCCGACATCCTGGGCAAAGAGATTTTCATTCTTGATTATTGGAATCCATTTTTTCCAGTCCTTCGGAATTTTATGAGTTCTGATCCAATCATTGCCCGTTCCTACAGGAATCAGGGTGTATCGGATTTCCGACAAGGGAACTTCTTTTTGTGATACGATGCCGTTGGCGGCTTCATTATTGGTGCCGTCGCCCCCTACTGCTATTATCTTACGATATCCTTCTCGGATGGCATCTGCTACTAGTGAAATCGCATGCCCTTTCCCTTCAGTGAAACGAACATCATAATTGATGTCTGACTGAGTTAAAAGCGGTTTCATTTTCTCCCACTCTTGTCTACATCTACCTCCTCCTGCGGCGGGATTGACACAAATAAACCATTCTTGTTTTTCTTGAAATGACATGGGACCCTTCGTTTGGCCCAAAGTTAAAAGAAATCCCCGATAACCATTAAGTTAAAACTCTAATAGGATAGCATTAAAGAGAATCTCCATCAAAAGACAATGGTAACAATGCACGTGCGGATTCCAACTCATAAATCGGGCCTCCATCTCCTTGCAGGATAATCCGCATAGGACTTCCTTGACGATTTTCAAATTCAAGAATCGTTTGCCGACAGGCACCGCAAGGCGAAACCGGCGTTTCCAATTTTTTACCGGAATGCTCGACAGTGATGGCTAGTGCAACAATAGGTTGACCGGGATACCGGGATGAAACCGCAGATACCGTCACCATTTCGGCACAAAGGCACAATGGGTAAGAAGCATTTTCCTGATTAGCCCCAGTCACTACCTCTCCATTTCCAAGCAGAGCTGCCGAAGATACCCGGAAACCGCTATAAGGACTAAACGATTTTGATAGAGCCGATTTTGCATCACGAAGTAAGGATTCGTATTTAAAATCAGGATCGGATGTGTTATCGTATGCGAAAACTTTGGTATGTATCTGAATTTCTTGCATATAAGAAGAGAGTTACGCTAAAGTTTTTTGGAGAAACGGGAGGATGAAGTTCTATAAATTCAAGGGGAAAAACAAGAAAAATACGGAATTTTAAATCTCATATGCACAACTAAAATTTTTCAGCTAAAAACATGAGATCTTGAAAGAGTAAATTCAAGGAAGTATTACCTTCGCGCTTGGATATCGCACCTTTCAAATTCCAGAAAAAATTTTCAAAAAAGAATATTTATAAAAATAGCTGGAAAAAAGCCTTAACCAATTTCAATTATGAAGAATATTCTCATCATAGGAGCCGGACGGTCGACAACAGCATGTATCAAATATTGTCTTAAACAAGCTGAAAAAAAGGGATGGTTCGTCACCGTCGCTGATTCGAACCCAAAACTGGCCGAATCTAAGATTGACGGTCACCCCAATGGACGTGGGACATGGTTGGATGTAACCAAGCCCAATGATCGCCGCGAAATCATCGGGAGACATGATATAGTAGTTTCCTTATTGCCCGCCCATTTGCATTTAATGGTCGCACAAGATTGTATCAAATTGAAAAAACATTTGGTCACTGCTTCTTATGTAAGCCATGAGATGTACCGCCTAGGAGATGAAGCCCGAGACGCTTCTTTGATTTTCATGGGTGAAATGGGTTTGGACCCGGGTATCGACCACATGTCGGCCATGAAGCTGCTTGATGAAATAAAAGAAGAAGGAGGTACTATTACTGCTTTCCGTTCATATGCCGGTGGGCTTATCGCTCCGGAAAGCGATGACAATCCTTGGCATTATAAATTTACTTGGAACCCGAGAAACGTAGTACTAGCCGGTCAAGGAACCGCCCAGTACATGGAGGACGGAGGATACAAATACATTCCTTATTCCAGGCTTTTTGACGAGTATCACTTGGTAGATGTTCCGGAGATGGGTGAGTATGAAGCTTACGCAAATAGGGACTCTTTATTGTATCGGGATATTTATGGTGTGGCAGGAATTCCGAACATTTTACGTGCTACTCTGCGGCATAGGGGGTTTTGTGATGCTTGGCATGCGCTTGTCAAAATCGGACTAACAGATGGATCGTATCCGATATTAGATGCCGATAAGCTTACATATCATGAATGGATGAATGCCTATTTGCCGAAAGGCCCGGGCTCTGTCAAAGACCGGATGGCAAAATTTTTGGGAGAGGATCCGGAATCCGAAGTGATGACCAAACTGGAATGGCTCGGTTTGTTCCGAAAAAAGAAAATTAATCTCCCTAATGCAACGCCGGCTCTTATCCTTGAACATTTGTTATTGGACAAATGGAAATTGTCGGCTGATGATAAGGACATGATTATCATGCAACATGAAATAGAATTCACCGACAAGGACAAAGTCAATAAAAAGGTGACTTCTTCTATGATTTTGAAAGGGGAAGATCAGGACAATACCGCTATGTCAAAATTGGTGGGCTTACCCTTAGGCATTTTTACGAAACTTATCACTGAAAATCGAATCCATACGACGGGAGTAAATATTCCGGTCATGAAAGAAGTATATGAACCCGTTCTTGAGGAACTAGAAGAATATGGGGTGATTTTTAAAGAAAAAACGGAGTTGATTTAAGTAAATTATACTTCATCCTCTTTTCTATTTCATGAATCGAATCAAAATAGGAGAAAAACCATTTCTCCCTCTCAGTATTTCAAGTTGTTTTCCTTGATTGAGGGAGTCTGATGTAATGGTTAGATATGGTTGGTTCGTTTTGTTTTGTTGTGGCAATCCATCCTTTTGTATCTCTAAATAAAAATCAAGGACCGGACTGCTGAGTTCATCCGTTACCTGATATCCGTTTAAATCAGGATGTAGTTCTGCTTGTTTGGTAATATAAGTTGGTATGTCCTTTTCATAGTTCCTTTCAATTTCATATAAAGGAAACACTTGAAACCAAAACAAGAAAGAGGTAATGACCGCTCCTAGGCTCATACAGTTGAGTACTGTCATATGACGTCCCATAAATAGTCCGACAGCACAAGCTATTCCGAATCCCCAACCGGAAATGGAAAACATCAATACTTTTCGAAAGCCCTCTCCTCTGTACCAATCGAATCCGGTCAGCATCAAATACATTCCGACAAAGAAAAAGGCGATGACCTGCAATATGGTCAATACTTTCACCCAATTCCGGTAGGGATAGCCCTTGGAAAAATATCCTATAAATTGTTTTCCGGCAAGGAAACAAAGAACGAAATGGAAAGTCAACGAGGCGGAGCATAAACCACCCAGCAATACCGCTCCGGAAATGATCGCCAGCTCCTCCCCTTCCCTTAACTTGTTCCAAAGATGGATAAAAACAGGAGGAATCAATCCGATAATCGTCATGGCTCCAAGTAATAAAACACCTAGTGAAGAGACATTATATCCAATTAAAAAACCGGTCGGAAATATAGGTATGAATACGGATGCAATCAATGACATTCCCACAGAAATCGAAAAAGGCAATAACACATTTTTTCCTTCAGGATGCTTCCACCATAATATTCCGAAAAAGGGAAGCAAAAATAAAAGTTGTCGTCCCGGTGAAACCAATGCGCCAATCAATCCGGCTAAAACGATTACACCGAGTAGAGGGAAGTCTTTCTTTTTTATATAATGAATGGATACCGTTAGGATAACCGTCTGGCTCAACAGCAACCAAATATCCGCATTCGCGAATTTTCCTAAAAACATGAATAGAAAAGACGAACATGCGAAAACCAGCCCTAGCAATACAGCATCAGGGCCAAACACTTTCCTTCCCCAAAAAAAGAAAAAATAACAGGTAATGACATAAGCGATAAGTGAAGGTAGGCGAACGCCCCATTCGTTCGTCCCGGCAGACAACATCCCTCCTGCCGTCATGAAGGATGGTAAAAAACTAACTTCGGGATGAATGCTTTGTCCACCTTCCATCAGTGCGAGTCCGGCATTGGCCAATGACGCTTCAAAATGGAATAAGGCAAAAAAATCAATGCCGAAAAACAACGTCAGTAAATTCAATATGAAAAACAAACCCAATAACCAGGGTTTTTCAGATATTCGGAACATCGTAACGTTTGGAAGGTTTCTTATTTCTTGGATTTCACTAAGTCAGACAAATCCATAATGGCATCCGTCTGGTGATTTAGAATTCGCTTCAATTCCTGAATCTCGTCCCGCATCATATTGCGGATATTTTGAGGGGATGGTAAGAACGGACTGATTTTAGCACGTACATACCAAACTTCACGAATATCACTCATGTTGATTCGGTAAGGTTCGTAAAAGCTATTGTCAGAATGAAGCACCAACTCCTGGTCTGCCTTCAAGTGGTTTTCCACTCGACGCACAAGGACATCACCACGAGTTACAATGACATAAACATAATTGTCTTTAATAGAGGCTTGCCAAAGTGTCGGTTCCAAAAAACTACACACGACCTTATCTCCTTCAAACAAAGTCGGTTCCATACTATCGCCACTTACATCAAATGATCGGTGAGTTCCGACCTTATATTTGTAATCAGGCAAGGAGTAGGTCGGCAAGTCCTGAATAAATGTGGGATTCGTCACATCTCCGGCATATCCCGCTTGAGCGGGAATCGGAACGTGGACGATTTTTTCGTCATCATTGTCATTGCTGACAATGGTGAGTACGCGGAAGCTCTTGTGATTTTCCTCACTCATAAACATCGGCCCCTCTCCGGTAAAAATATAAACCGGATTGATCTTATATTTCAAGATGGCTTTGCGCAACAACTCGATGGTTACATCCCTCCTTCCTTTCAAAATTTCACTCAAACTTTGAGGAAGATATTCTAAAGACATGGCGAACTGACGGGATGATCGTACCCGATTGTCCTCCTTGAGTTTGTTATGGCAAAGAATGAATCGTTGTGTAACTACATTATTCATACCCCACAGGTTTGTTTTTGACAGATTTGTGCTCTATTTCATCAATATAATTAACAAATCTACGAGGAACATTCACAATTATGCAAATAAATCACTCTTTTTTTAGCAAATAAGTTACAAATTGTGTCCACCCTTTGCGTATAAAAAGAAAAATGGCTGCCACGTAAACGTGGCAGCCATTCAAATTCCAAAAGGAATTGTTTTCAGTAGACATTATTACGAATTAGATTGTATGGCTATAATTGATCTTTCATCCTCACTCTTCTTCATGTACTCATCATGGTAGCTACGGCTACCAGATTCCGTGCATTCATCAATTGAGAATAAAATCTCTAATTCTAGCTCTCATAAAAACAATCCGTAATAATGTCTAATCAATCACCGACGATTATCTAAACAAATCGTCATATAATATACCTACGTAGAATTGACGTCCTACGAAAGCGGCACCGGCCGCAGTTTGGTATTCATTGTTCAACAAGTTGGCAGCACCGACCTTAACGATGGATTTGATCTTAGGAATCTTGTAGCTCACCTGAGCGTCCATTACGAAGGCGGACTCCACTGTTCCGTTTACGAAACTCGCTTGCCATTCATACTCATCGAACCAACGAGTGCTGATATTGAATCCGAGTCCGTTCCACACATCAGAATTTCCGATACCGAATTTAACACGGTGGTTTGGTGTGTTGAAAGAAGGTTGGAAATCAGGATCGGCTTCTTCGTCATACGACAAATCCGCATAAGAATAATTGGCCTTCAATTTGAAGCCTTTCGGCAATGAGTATTCAGCATTCAAACCGGCACCCCAAGAATAAACAGGGACATCAGCATTGGTATACAAGAAGAATACACCGAATTCTCCATTGGCGATATCGGCAATACCGGATCCGGCTGGATCTAAGGCAGAACCCTTAGTCGGAGTAATGACATTTTGGTTTCCACGGAAGTCAGTGTACTTGTTAAAGTAAACATTCGCATCCAAGAACAATTTGTCAAGTGGCAAACCTTTATACCCTACTTCATAAGCAGTAATCCTTTCCGGTGCGACATAATCCAGTTCGGCGACTTCCAAAACAGAAGGATCACCGGTAGCAGCAAATGCACCAACAGAAGATTGTGTATAAGACTCACTAAAGATTTTTTCACCTGTAATAGATACGATTTCAGTACCGTTATTGTAGAAACGGTCAACTGAGAATCTTGACAAGTTGTCTTCGGTCGTTCCGACAAGAGTAATCGCACCCAAATCCAAGGCAATGTACTGAGGCTGCGTATCCGGGTTTCTGAAACCTGTCTGGAAAGAAGCACGGAAATTGTGCTGCTTGTTCTCACCCATCGCATAAACCAATGAAGCCCTAGGAGAAACCACTGCATCGAAGTTAGAGTTTTTATCAAAACGAACGGAGGCTGTCACCTTCAAACGCTCTTGATCCAAGAAACCTTTAGAAGCCTGTACATATGCACCGAATTCATCAATTTCAATCGGACCGTCAAAACCACTAGGACCGTCATTAAAGATGGTTCCTTCTGAATCTAGTACGTATCTTCTAAAGTTACCTCCAATCTGAACGTCCATGAACTCATTGATATGCGGTGCGATATTGTAAAGCACTTCTGCATGATACAATCTTGATCTGTCGATAAACTTAGAACCGGTCGCTAAGTCCGCCTTGTAACTAATATCATTTTTGACATCTTGGAACAAAGGAGAATCAGGGCCTTGCCAAGGTTTATCATTTCGGGTCCAATTCGGAACGGCACCTCCTGTAAATAAGTTGATGGCCAAGTCCATGAAGTTTTGCTCAGGTCCCGTTAAGTTCACATTATTAAAATAGTCCCCATCCGCGAAATCACGGGCACCCGCATGGTCTCCCGGTGTTGGCAACTTATCCAAGAGCGAAGCAGGAATTATGGATGTAGGAAAACCTTGGGAAAGTACCAAATTTTCCAATCCCGAGTAAGCCAACAAGTAATCCAAGAACCAGTTTTGGTCACTCTTCCAAGCACGGTTGATATTGAAGGCCTGGAATCTAGTATCATAACTATCACCTGCATTTTCTCTAGTCGTATATGCACGGACCAAATAGTTATCACCTTTTACCTCCAGTTTATGCTGTTGCAAATTCAATCCACGCAAACGGTAACGGTTTGTACCCTGATAGATACTTTGTCCCGCACCATAACGATACTGGTATTGGAATTCGGCATTTTCAAAAGGCTTATAGTGAATCGCCGCATCAAACTTGTAACTCGTCGCATCATAATCATCGTCTACAAGATCAGACTCGGCATAACCCGTACGAGCAATTCTAGTCGGAACTGAAACGACTCCACCGGCACCATCTGATTCCAATAAGGTCAAGGAAGTCGCAACCTCATCACCATACAAATTGATACCATCATAATCAGGATCGGTTGGTAAACCACCATCGACGTCACCGAAGTCATTCACCCACCAATCTGTTCCTTGAAGAGCGGAGAAGTTGAACTTCGTCGCAACTTTGTCACTGAATTTATGAGCATACCTGATGTTGAATTGTCCATAAGGATTGGTACCCGCACCACTATCCTGTTGAGTAACACCTCCTCGAAGAGAAACACTCAATCCGGGTTGTAAAAAAGGATTACGACTTTGCATAATCAAGATACCGTTGAATGCATTCGGCCCGTACAAAGCAGAAGCAGAACCGGGTACAAGTTCGACACTGTTCACATCCAATTCGGAAATACCCACTAAGTTACCCGCAGGGAAATTCAAACCGGGAGCGGCATTATCCATACCGTCAATCACCTGAACGAATCTGGTATTCGCAAAAGAAGCGAATCCACGAGTGTTCACCGATTTAAAAGTCAAGGAATTGGTTCCCATCTGAACCCCTTTCAGGTTCTCGATCGCATCGTAAAAGTTGGCGGAAGCCGTCTCTTTAATCTCCTTGGTTCCCATCCTCTCGATAGAGACCGGAGATTCCAAAATCGTCTCTGGTTTCCTAGAAGCGGAAACGACCACTTCGGATCCCACTACACCTTGTTCTGCCAAGGAAACATTCACATCTTGTCCGGCTGTGGCATATTCAATTTCTTGTGTTTCGAAACTTACATAAGAAATGACAAGTGTGAACGGCGGTGTCTTTTGAGTAGTGAACTCAAACGAACCGTCATAATCAGAAACCGTTCCCGTCATTGACCCTTTGACCATAATCGAAGCACCGATAAGCGGCTCTCCTTTATCGTCATTGACCACACCTGAAACGGTCGTTTGGGCATAAACCCAGCTACCTACCAGGAGCATGGGAATTACCATAAAAAGGTTACAAAATCTACTTCTTACCATAATGGAAGGATTTGGTTTAAATAAATCAATCTTCCGCTATCTCTCAAACCCGACGGAAGATCGGTGGAAATTCAATAATTTGTGTTCTCAATCGATTAGGCCGCATCTCCGGAAGAGGATGCGGGTACAAATTAAGAAAAATTAATTATCGCCAAACATCAAATATTTAAATTCGTCAAACATGTGCCAAAAGGTGCGTTAAAGACAAAATTATTTAACTTTTTGGCGTAGAAATTAAAATCTTTTTGCGTATATTTGTTTTGACTTAATGAAATTTTCTTTGCACACCAACGCTTCTTATCATGGCATTATTCAAAAGGAACTCCAATGATTTTTCAAAAGAAAATGTTGCAGGTTTCACCCAAAAATTTTCACACTACGCATCCCAATACAAAAAACTTACCCAAACCAAAAATCCTCCGATTGACCTGCCCGGAAGTTTTAGGGATTTTGAAAAATTATGGGGAAAACCATTGCCCGATTATGCCCGGAAAATATTCCGAACCTTACATCAAATAGACTACCCGATTTGGTATCGATGGGAAACCGCCCCACTTAGAACGGATATCGTCAAGGAAGAAGGCAATATTGTAGAAGCCGTATTGCTTAAAGCACAAATAGAATTCCCCACAGACCACCACATCGACTGGTTCACAGGATCCATTGCCATGGACAATCTTGTAAACATCGGCGGAACTTGGAGTGGTGAAAACATATCTTACCAGTTGCCGATATACGAAGCCGAAATTTTGCAAAAGGAAGAGCCTCAAGTTTACTATTTCAAGCACCATTCTCCCGACCAATGGGGAATGGAATTCCATGCCATGTCCAAAAATATTTCTTCTTTCCTTTTCGGAATGATTATGTTCCATACACATTTTGTGGAAAAGACTTTGAAGGACTCCGAATTCTCTTCTTGTGTTGAAAGATCAAAAGAACAGCTTCAATTGGACTACAATTTTTTCAGGTCGAAACGCATCAATCGACGTTGGATCAGTACCTATGATTTTAGCTACCAAAACAATTCAAGAGGTGGCAATTTGACATTGGACTATTTTCAACGTGCCAGATGGATCATGGAATTATTGAAAGGCAATCACAATAATTACCTCAGTAGTATCGCATATAATATGTTCAACAACGGATTGAATCCCGAGTTGGATAATAATCGCCATCAACAAAACTTAAGACACCTGCCCACTCATGTTCCGGATGCCTTATACTATTTGTTCCGATGCTTTTTCCTAGATGAAAATGAGCAATTGGATGAGTACATCAGAGTTTGTAAGGACAGTCGGTCACGAATTATCCGTGATGCGGCGTTACTTGTTGAAGAGTTTAAAAACGGAAGGACCTTTTTCGGGGAAGTGGACGACCTCAGCAAATTGAAAGCGGATTTCAAAACCACTCTTGACAGGTACAGATAATTTGTCAACAAATAAAAAGGATGCGGTTTCCACCGCATCCTTTTTATTTTGACCTTTTTTTCAAATCATCTGGATGGAATCGTCCTAAGTGGGTTTTGTGTTCGCCACTCTTTGCATCCTGAAAATATTTTTTCAATGCAAAAATAGATGAAGTAAAAGCCATTTCCCGCCAAGGGATTTCATCTTCGGCAAACAAACGCACCTCTGTGCTTTCCTCACCAATACCATACTTTCCATCTATCAAGTCGCCCCTAAAAATGATATAAATTTGATTGATTTGATATATGCTATACAAGCAAATCAAATCCTGAATGTTCACTTTTCCAAGTGTTTCTTCCCAAACTTCGCGTTTAGCGCCATCCTCCACCGTTTCTCCATTTTCCAAATACCCGGCCGGCAAATTCCAATAACCCGCCCTCGGTTCTATTGCCCTTTTGGCCAATAATACTTTGCCCTTATAAACCGGTAAACACCCGGCAACGATTTTAGGATTCGAATAATGTACGGTTCCACAATCAGGACATACGAACCTTGTCCGATTGTCTCCTTTCGGAGTTTTCAATTCGATTTTATCAGAACCACATTCACTACAATAATTCATTCCCTTGAGTTTTTTGAGCACCACTCGATGACCTTTTCTATATCCTCAGGTCGGTCGACACTAGGAGCTCCTTTATCTACAATTTCAACTTTAATCGGATATCCGTTATCCATCCAACGAAGTTGTTCTAATTTTTCGATGTTTTCCAATTCGGAAACTTTCAAGCGGACGATTTCCAGTAAAGTTTCCCTTTCAAAACCATACATTCCAATATGGTAAAATTGCCGCTTTGAGCCATATGGAATAGAAGCCCTGCTAAAATAGAGGGCATTTCCCAAACCGTTCACCACCACTTTCACTCGATTCGAATCGTTTTCGGTAGTCTCCACTTCATAGGCAAGTGTGGCGATAGGACTGGTTCCAGTTTTTAAAACATCCGCAAGTCTCTTGATATGTTCAATACTGACAAAAGGTTCATCCCCTTGTATATTGATGATATATTCAGCATCCTCAATTATTGTGGCGACTTCGGCGATACGATCAGTCCCACTTTCGTGGGAATCGGATGTCATCATGGCTTCGCCTCCAATGCCCAAAATATGTTCCGATATGGGAAGATGGTCGGTTGCGACGATAACCCGATGGAATACCCCACTCTCCATAGCCCTTTCATAAACATGCTGAACCATGGGTTTCCCCAAAATTTCGGTCAAAGGTTTACCCGGAAAGCGGGTTGAACCCCATCTTGCTGGAATTATTCCGATAATTTTCTTCATACTTAGTGTGAAAATGTGAATATTTCCGCAAATTTCCGTCACCATATAAACAAAACCGTACAACGACCATGCGATTCGCATACTTGAGATACCTTTTTGCATTATTTATTTTGCTCGGCTCCATCAAATCCGGAGCTACCATTACAGGAGATAGTACCCGCTTTTTATTGTCTACGGATACGCTTCTACTAGAGCGTGATGAGTTCGGACAAAACATGATTACTCACTTCATCGCTAGGGGACAAACACTTTACTCCCTATCCAGATTTTACGGGCTGGATTTACAAACACTATATGAGTTCAATGCGGGCTTGGAAGGAAGGGTCATACATTCGGGACATCCTGTAAAAATTCCGGTGCCCAACAAATCCATTAACAGGTATTTGAAAGGACGGTCTCCAGCATCATTCGCACCGATTTG
>JAHDCE010000007.1:15314-21744 GCA_020630045.1 Saprospiraceae bacterium
GGATACCATGTATGGAATATCAAGACGATATTTCAAAATGCCGATAGACACCATCAAAATAAGAAACGGATTAGAAGACAATACCCTAAAAGTCGGTCAATTGTTACACATTGGTTGGATGAGTTTGGGAGGGATAGAAAACAATACGGCGCTTACACTACAAGAGCGCATGAGGATGGAGTTTTATAAATCAAAAAACGCCAAGAGAAGCTACAAGGCACAAGGAAAAACCAACTGGGACAAAGACTCCGGAAAAGAAGGCTGGTTTGTATTGCATCGCCATGCAAAAAAAGGGAGCTTGGTTAGAATTGAAGACTTTCAAGGCAATGTGATTTTTGCTCAGGTCGTCGATAAACTCCCCGCCAATTATCCCCCGGATGTCATCGCTTTCGTATCCAAGGATATTGCCAAATATCTAAAAGAATACAACAAACAATTTTTTATTAAAATCGAGTATTTTAAATAGATGTTATCACGATTTTTTTTGTATTTTTAAGAATAAATCCAAGCCTAATTGAATCCTTACAAACATTCTGAAATTTCCGTCAAAAAAAGAGGTGGATGTATTGAAGATTATTATCAAATACATTCATTCTTAGATTCCACCAAGGAACTTTGCAGTGATAACCGACATCGGATATTACATAATTTATGGGGCATTCGTCGAGTCGTTATTCCAATATTTGGAAATGTCATTACCAATAGTGATGGTAAGCAAATAAATGTCAAAGACCTTTGTGAACAAGACCATATT
Source organism: Saprospiraceae bacterium (assembly GCA_020630045.1). Classification (GTDB taxonomy): domain Bacteria; phylum Bacteroidota; class Bacteroidia; order Chitinophagales; family Saprospiraceae; genus JAHDCE01. The sequence goes on from JAHDCE010000007.1 coordinate 16,069, forward strand.
CTCCCGGATTATAGAAACAAATTCATTCCTACATTATCGGATTTTGTCAATTCAATTCAAATAAAAAACAAGGAATTATCTTTTATTGACGAAGTCTTGAAAACTTATGAATCCGAACCTGATATTTGTCAATTGCTACTTTCTCCCCTAGCCCTAACAGGTTCGATAAAATCTTTATTAATCACGCATAATGCTTGGTTTGTTTTTGAAATAATTCCTAGGATTTTCAAGCAAAAAATAAAATTGACAAACGATATTCCTTCTCCGGATATTATTTTTCAAAATATGGATTTTAAAAACTGGATGGACAATGGAATGGCTTTTCCGCCAAGTGCAAAAAAAATAGAAGAAAAGGCATCGATTTATTAGCGTTTTTCTTGAGTTCATCAAAATTAACAAAAAACACTTTCAGCAAATATGGGAGACTGGAACACATTACACTTATTTGATTTTGACAAGTTCAAAACAAAAATTGTTCCGCAACTTTCAAATATTGAATACCTAGAACAAGCAACTAATAATCAGACATTTAAATCATTCAGGCGTTTTCCGAATAAAAAAGAATTGCTACAAGTAGTAGACTGTGTAAATCAATTTGATATTGACTTTAGAAAACACCCGAACATGTATGATAAAAACATTTATACACGAAAAGAAAATGAAACGAACTATCAAGTAGAGCTAAGGGTAAACAAACATGAAGAAAACTATCAACGACAATTGATAAACGAAATAGACATCTTGTCTATCATCATTCAGATTAAGTGTTTTGAACATTGCGCATTTTACAATCCTCATTTCATATTAGGTCGTAGAATTTTCAGCAGTGCTCTAGATTTTAAATCCAATAGTATTGCAGAAGAAATTTGTCATAAAATCATAGATCAAGAATTAATGTTTTACAATTGTGGGGTAAATCAAATCATCAATTGGATCTCAAACGAAGAACTACAACTATTGTATCTCGACATTGAAAATATATTACCGAAAAAACCTGAGGATGAGGATTACATTAAAGGATTTAAAACATTTGTAGATATCGCATATAAAAACAAACTTGGGTTTATTACTCTAAGCAATATTAACGAAGATGTCATTAAGATGATTAAGAATAATCAATCAGTATCAATCGACCCTGTTCTCATTCAAAATTCACAAGGGTTAATTGAAGGATAAAAAATTTAAAAATGAAATACGGCGTTCATAAAATTTGGTTTTACTATACAGACGAGTGGTATGCGACAGATGACAATTTAGCTCCTCAAATCGGGGTATTCGACACGTTGGAAGAAGCGGAGGCCGCCAAAGAAGCATACGAGATAAAGGCAATAAAAAATATGGGATCTTATGATTACATCAGAGACCTAACCGGCTTTTTTGACCATAAAAACCACCGCGACGTTTCAAATGAATTGTTGGAATACGGCAAGCAGCAGGGCTGGCACGATAGCATCCGAAAAAGAGAAGGACATGGCGGATTTGTTTATTATGAAATGGGACTTCCCCAACGTGCGACACCTGACCAATTAAAAGAAATCATTAGAATTTCAGGTGCTTATTTTTGTAAAATCATTAAATATGAAGACGTAAAAAAAATCTCTTATATCAAATTCAATCATGAATTTTGGGGCACCAAAATATTCCGAATCATGCAAGAAGATGGAATATTAGAAGCACGAAATCCATATATCTCAGGAGAAAAGCAAAAGGGAAAATATTATGTTCAAAAACCGCCGAAAGGAAGAAAATCGGCGTCCATCAAAGATGTGGATATAGCACTCCAAAATGTCGTAGCGTTATCATTGCGATATATGAATTTGAATCCGGAATATCATTGGCTTGGAAAAAAATATTTTACGGATTGGTCGGACTCCCCCATCACCCTCAAGGCATATATCAATGGCAATCCCAATATTTTGTTACACAAAGAGAAAGTTGATACCAAAAATATCAAAAGACTGACCTCAAGACTGAAAAAACAAAAGTCCACTATCCAATTGCAAGAAGGAGACAGTTACTTATCAGTTTCCTTAAAACATGTAAAAGCCATACTAGGTTTTTTTGATTTGCTGAAAGTCAAGCCTTTCGAAATATTCGAAGTTTATAAGGAAGTCAATGGAAAGAGTGTCGTTACCTATATGCCGGAAAGTGGTACTTTTTAGACCATTTTAACCTGTAAAAACCACTCCAATCCCGAACTTAGTGTTAAAAATACAATTTCACACGCAAGATTTAGAACACTTGTTCAATATTGCCGATCCACATTCGTACATTTGCCCCATAAATTAACAAACAAACTTTAGCATTTTATCATGAATAAGATTATCTACACCCTTGGGTTGGTACTATTGTGCCAAACCTTTTCTTTTTCACAAGCTACTTTTTCCTGGTCAAGACTTATCGAATCAGGAAATTTGGAATACCCATATGATATGGTAACCGACGGATCCGGCAATCTTTACATAGCGGGTAGAACCGACGGGACGGCATCAACATCTACGGCAATTGTCAAAAAGATAAGCGCTGACGGAACCTCCGAGATATGGTCTACCAACGTATGTACCGGGCAAGCGTTAGGAATTGCATTGGATGCATCAGGCAATGTATTTGTCACCGGTCATAGTACAGGAGGTCTTGCTATTCCCTTGGGATCATCAGCATTCCAAACCTCTCTTTCCGGAAGTAGCGACGCCTTTGTCGCCAAATTAAACGGATCCGACGGTTCATTGATGGACGGCACCTATTTCGGAGGGACAGCGGATGAAAACCAACCCGCCTTCCCCGGATTTTCAGGAAGGAACCACAGTTCCGAACCGCTCAAACTGGGAATGGACATTGATGGTTCAGGTAACATATTTATTTCGGGATTTACCGAATCCGCTGATCTACCTGGCAGACTTAACAATTTTGAGTCCAGTCCTTCTAGCGGATATTTGGAATGGAGCGGATTCGTCGCTAAAATCCCTAGCAACCTTTCCTCCGTCACTTCTACCTATGTAGGAGGTGGATATAATGACTGGGTGGCTGATGTAGAAGTAGTAGGAACGGATGTTTATGTGGTCGGGAACAGTTATTCGCATTCGGACAACTTCAGTTTCGGCATGACAGGATTCGATACCGCTCATGACGATTTCACATACAAGTACGCTGGCTTCGTCATCAAATTCAACAACAATCTAGGTTTCTTAAATGGAACTTACTTAGGTGGAGCGACCAATACCGGTGCTACCGATCCAGAACACGTATTCGCTCGCAGTTTGGTTTCTGACGGAACCAATATTTATGTGGTCGGAGATATCGGAGGTGGACACCCGGAAGATTTTTTCACCGCCGGCTCTTATCAAGTAGGAAGGTCTGTTGTCAGAAACATTTTCTTCTCTAAATTGAGTGGTGATTTAAGTACAAATATGTATTCGGGATACATCGGAGGTGAGTCTACAAGCTACGGCACCACCCTCATCCAAAAAGACGGACATATATTCCTAGGAGGAAGCACTAATGAAGGCCCGGGTACATCTTCTAATATTTTCCCCACCACTACGGATGCCTTCCAAGGGACCATCGGAGGAGGAGATGATTTTGTACTCTGCCAATTCAGCTCGGATGGAACGACATTGGAATTTTCATCCTTCTTAGGCGGATTCCAAGATGAGTATGTTTTGAGTATCGACGAAGGTTCTATCAAAGGCGTGGGCGCCACTCACAGTCCGGCTTCGGCGTTCCCGATGCCTATCTCTGCAGATGCGACCAATGATGATTCTTGGATTGCCTTTTCATTTTCATCAAATGTCGATCCTTTCCCGGTAGAGCTGACACACTTCACCGCTAAACCTGTCGGTCAAACGGTACAATTGGATTGGTCTACGGCTTCGGAATTGAATAATAAAGGGTTTGAAATCGAGCATAGTTCAGACGGACGGACTTTCAAGCAAATCGGATGGGTAAAGGGTAATGGAAATACGGCCGCTACTTCAACTTATGAGTTCGTAGATAACCAACCGAATCGAGGTATTAATTATTACAGATTGAAACAATTGGACTTTGATGATGTATCTGAATACTCAAAAGTCGTTTCCGTTTTATTCAATAGCAAAGAATTGGAAATCAATATCCGTCCTAATCCTGCAACCGATGTCCTAGTGATTGAGGTTCCCGAAAACTGGAACGATTCATTCAGCGCTTCGCTTACTGATATGACAGGAAATCGAATTTTGACAACAATGAACGAAACTGAACTTGAAATTTCTTCACTTCCCCGAGGCGTTTATATATTGCGTTTCGAATCGAAAGGAAATATCATTTCTAAAAAATTGATATTGAAATAGAATTCATATTGAATACAATGTCGATACCGCTCCAAAATTCATAAATAAAGCCCGGCTCCCTAAAGAGTCGGGCTTTATTCTTATATTCAAGAAAAAATAAGATGGACGATGTCACCAAAGACAATTTTATCAGCCTACTCCTAGATAAAGAAAACTGTGATTCCATCCTAAAAAGATATGAATCTGAACAAGGAGGAAAATTGCCATTCAGAAATCATATAAAAAATTTATCCACCGAAGTCCGCCTAGATTTTGAAACAGCTACTTTGTTGAAAAACAAACTATTAACCAAGGGAAAAATAGGAGAAAACATTTTCGAAGAATTGATTTTCAATCCAACGTTTCCGGAAAAATTATTGTATCAATTACTAGAAGAAAATAAGTTCATTTTATCTCTAGCCCATCGAAAAGGACCGATTGATTTTTTATTAAAAATTGCACGAATAGAAGGAAGTCCCAGCGAAGCATTATTGACAATAGGACACCATTATTACGATTCGGAAAAAATTAGTGTTCAACAATTCAAATCCTTTCTAGATGAGTTTAGTTCTAGAGAAGAGTTATTCATTTCATTGGCTTATTACATTAAGGAGAAAAACGAGAAACAAGAAATATTCAGTTTATTCATCAAGGATAATATTGAAATAAGAAACATCCTCGAAGTCTCAATCATCACGAAAGAACTGCTTCACACATCCGACCAAGATTTTATATCAGAAAAATTCAAACAAGGGTTTCCCAAATATTTTGTAAGTATTGCAAAGAATATCCATACTCCTATAGAGCTTCTTGAAAAGTTAATGGAAGTCAAGCAAATAAAATATGCTTCTATTATTAGGAGCGCGGCTGCTCAAACACTTAGAAAAAAAATGAAATAATTATGGAAATTAAAAAGGTAAATCTCAGGGATAAATTCAAAACATTTTCAAATCACTGGACACCTAAAATTGTTGGCGAGTTAAACAACCAACATGTCAAAATTGCGAAATTCAAGGGAGAATTCGTCATGCATCAGCATGAAAATGAAGACGAGATGTTCTTAGTAACAAAAGGAGTATTGAATATTGAATTTATTGACAAAACGATTGAAATCAAAGCCGGGGAATTTGTTATCATCCCTAAAGGAGTACAACACAAACCCTATTGTGAAGAAGAAGTGGAGGTTTTGCTTTTCGAACCCACTACCACTGTAAATACAGGAAACCAAATCAATGAATTGACGATAAAACGGTTGGAAAAACTATAATTGACTATCCGCAGTGACACCATGAGGATAAACAAAATTACTATCTTTCGATTTTAAGTACCTGGACAAAAGTAATTGAATAATGATTTTCAAGGGTATTTTTGT